>JAKAMV010000017.1 GCA_021812735.1 Chloroflexota bacterium
TCGATCGGGACGAAGCAGGCTGCGTCGGGCCCGTCCTGCGCCAGGACCCCCGGCCAGATCCCGGCCGTGCCGCTGATCACCAGCACGTGGGCGTCGAAGTGCCGAGCCAGGTCGAGGACGCTCGCGGGCGACTCGTCCGGCAGTCCCAGCGCGGGCACTCCCAGGGACCAGGCGATCCAGATCGGGTGATCCGCGATGACCGGAGCGGCGCTCGCCGGCGGGATGCCTGCGGTCGTCAATCGCGCGCCGAGGGCCGCGTACCGCGCCTCAGCCTCGCGCCCGACCCCCGCGATGCTGCCCACCGAGATCGTCAGGACGGGGATCGCCAGGACGGCCACCAGCACCGGCCCCAGCCAGGCCACCGGCCGTGTCCAGCCGCGCACCCGCCCGATCCGCACGAGCAGCCCGTCGAGCGCCAGCAGGCACGCGATCAGCAGCAGCACCTGCACCGGCCCCGCCGCGTGGAGGAAGGTGCCCCAGGTGGTGGACACCGGGAAGAAGAGCGTGGTGGCCGTGAAGGTGATCACGGAGAGCAGCAGCAGCGGCCGCAGCGCGCTGCCACGTCCCTGCCAGGGCAGCGCGATCAGCCCGATCGGGCCGGCCGGGATGGCCGGGATCAGCAGTACGTCCACCAGGTTGTGCTCGAAACCCGTCACGCGGGCCCCGACGAGCCCGCCCAGGCCCTGGGCGAGGTAGCGGGCCAGGGTGGGTTTGTCCTGCCAGGCGAAGATGTCGAAGCCGGTCACCGACAGCGCGTTGGCCAGCGCCTGCCCAGGAAGCGGCGAGCCGAACGCCAGCCAGTCGCGGAGCATCCAGGGCAGGTAGATCGCGATCGAAATGACGGCCGGCACCGCGATCAGCCGGGCACGAGCGCGGCGGTCGAGGCGACCCGCGCCGAACCAGGCGAGGATCGCCCACGTCAGCGCCACCCAGAGCGCCTCGTTGCGCGCCAGCGCCGCCAGCCCCAGGACCACGCCGAGCGCAAGCAGCCGGGAGTCACGGAGCGTGACGCCGCGCGGGTCCCGCAGGATCCGCGTCATCAGGAGACAGGCGGCCAGCGCCAGGACCGTGAACGGCGCCGTCGAGTCAGGGAGCGCGCCGTGCACCACCAGCGGTCCGTACGCGGCCGCCACCAGGCCCGTGCCGAGTGCCAGCGTTCGGGCACGCCCGGAGGGCAGACCCCGCTCCACGGCCACGTCCGCTGCCAGGCGCCAGGCGAGCACCGGGACCAGCGCGCCCACCAGCACGGCCGAGACCTGCGCGGCCCGGAAGGTGGCGCCGAGCAGCGCCATGGGGACGGCGTCCAGGAGGGTGGCCAGCGGCATCCACACCTCGAACGCGGCCCGCGGCACCACCAGCGGCGGGGTCTGGTAGCTCCACAGCGCCTGGCTGACGAGGCCGTGCCCCTCCAGCAGGTTGCGGGCGACCGCCACGTAATAGGCAGTGTCCTCGGGCACGGGATAGGGGATCTGCAGGGCGGCGAGCGCCCGTACCGCCAGGGCGGCGACGAAAACCACCCCGGCGCTCAGCCAGGCCTCGCGGCGGTTCATGGGGCGGCCGTGCGGCGGCCGTGCGGGTGAACGCACGCGCCAGCGCCGGACCACCAGCCACCCGTCGGCTCGGTGCGTGCCGGTTCAGCACGGCCCTGAACGCCCGAGTGCCTGGGAGCGACGCTCATGCTGTCAGCGCGCCGACCGCGATCTGCAGGACGCCGTCCGGCCGAGCGAGCGAGTAGCCGGTACCCGTGATGACTCCCAGCGCAAGGGGTTCTGCCCCCGTCACCAGGGCCTTGAGCCTGAGCAGGTTGGCAGCCGCCTCGTCGACGACGGGCGGACTCGAGCCCAGCTTGATCTCGAAGGCCGCCCATCCCCCGTCGGGCAACTCGATGATCGCATCGGCTTCGAGACCGTTGCTGTCCCGGTAGTGGAACAGCTGCGCGTCGAGCACCTGCGCAAAGACACGGAGGTCACGCACGACGAGCGACTCGAACAGGAAGCCCATCCACTGGATCTCCCGCAGCACGCGCTCCGGGTTCGCGTTCAGCGCGGCGGTCGCAAGCGACGGATCGGCGAAGTGGCGGACCGGGGAAGCACGGAGCCGGGTCCGACTCCGCAACGCGGGCTGCCAGGCGGGGAGATCGTCCGTCACCATCAGGCGGGCCAGCGCAGCAAGATAGACGCTGATCGTCTCGGCCGAATACATCCCATCGGTCCCGTTGGCGTCCGCAGTGAGCGATTGGATGGACGCGGGCGTGGCGACGTTGCGGGCGAGCGACGAGATCAGGCGGCGGACTCCGTTCGGATCCCGCCGGACCCCGTCCAGGCGCTGGACGTCGACCCGGCAGACGTCCTCGATGTAGCCGCCCATGGCGCGCAGCGCCTGGGTTGCCGACAGCCCCAGGTGGCCTGGCCAGCCGCCGACGACGATCCGCTCGGCAAGATCTGAGACGGTGAGGCCCGGGTCGGGCGCCGCCACCCGCTCGCCGCGAAGCAGCGCCGCGAGTGACACCGTGCCCGCCGAGTGGCCGGTCTCCGACAGCGTCATGGGCCGCATCCGCAGGTGGATGAAGCGACCGGCACCGGAGTGCCGGGCGGGGTCGTCACGCGGAACCGCCGAACCGGCGAGGATGAACTGGCCCGTCGCCTGGCGGTCGTCGACGGCGTGCCGGATGTAGTTCCACAAGTCGGGCTCCACTTGCCACTCGTCGATGAGACGTGGCGTCGCGCCCCGGAGAAGCAGGTTGGGGTCCGCGGCGAATGCCTGGCGTGCTGCCGCGGTATCCACCCGGACCTGGCTGCGCGAGGCCCGTCGTCCGGTCTCGGTCTTGCCGACGGCCCGGGGACCCTCGAGGACGACGGCACCGACAGCCTCGAGCGAGGCCCCGAGCAACGCATCGGTCACGCGCGGGCGGTACTGCATGCGGGGGAGTGTGGGACGAAGGGGCACCATCGTCAAGTTCCAACCGGCTATCTGCAGCGTCTTGAGGCCGATCTTTGCAGCGCCGCCGGCCCCGCATCTGCGGTCTCAGCAACCGGGAGGATGCAGTCCGTGCGGTCAGGAACCGGGGCGCGACGGCCACGGCTCACCGCGCGACCAGCATCGCGGCCCCGCCCGAGCTGCAGCCGGGCAGCGCCTGGTCGAAGCAGACCGGGTAGATGACGGCCTGGACCGATGCGGCCGGTGCGCCGGGTGCGCCCGAGCCGCCGGGCGCGCCCGATGCGCCCGATGCGCCCGGCACGCTCGAGTCGGTGGCCTCCGGTAACACGAATGCCGGTGGCCCGAGCCACGCCGGCGGTGCGGCGCCCGCGAGCAGCGGCGCCAGTGCCGGCACCGCGCCGGTCCGCTCGAGCACGAGCCAGCGCACCCCGTACGCCCGGGCCGCCTGCTCGATCACCGGAAGCGGATCGTTCGGGATCACCACCCCGCCGTGCCCCGTCAGGTACTCGAACGTCGCCGTGTCGATCGACATCAGCAGGTCACCCGGGACGGCGAGCCGGTCGATCGCCGCCGTCAGCTGCGCGCGTTCGGCCAGCGTCGACTCCCAGCCGGCGCGCACCGACGCCGCCGCGAGCGCGGATCCCGCGATCACGAGGGCGAGCACCGCCACGCCGAGCAGCCGCGCCAGCCGGACGGCGTCCAGCGAGCGGCGCCGGGCCGCGACCCACCCGGCGACGGCCACGATCCCCTCCATCGCGAGCCAGTACGTGACCGGCGCCAGCGACACGCTTGCGTGCAGGAACATGCCGTTCGGGACGTGGATCGCGAAGAGCAACCCAGAGAACAGGAGCAGCACGAGCGCGGCCACCAGCCACGGCCCGGTCTCGGTCGAGCGTCGCCGGATCCACCACCCGACGGCCGCGAACGGCGCGAGAAACATGGCACACACCAGCGCGAGGTAGATCCCGATCGCCGCCACGAACCCCATCACGCGGCTTCCCACCAGCGCGCCCAACGGCTGCGCCAGGAACGCGGCAAGCGTGCGCGGCGCAGTGACGCTGTCGAGCTCGGCGAAGGAGCGGAGCCACAGGATCCCGTAGCCCGTCGACGGCGAGATGCTGCCGAAGACGGCCAGCTGACGGATCCACCACGGCCCGACCACCACCAGGAAGGCGAGGGCACACCCCACGGCGGCGACGAACGGGATGGCCGGCGCGCCTGGTCGAGCCGATGCGGGCGCCTGGCCGGGGTGGCTCGCTCCGGCGGGCGCGCCCGGGGGTTCCGGAGGGGTCACCCGGGCTGTGCGCCAGGCCCTCCAGCGGTCCCACGCGAAGGCCGCGGCCGGGGCTGCCGCGAGCAGCGCCCCGTCGGTGCGGGCCAGCGTCGCCAGCCCGATCAGCAGCCCTGCCGCCACGAACGACCGCGCGTGCCCCCGCAGCCCGCGCGATGTGAACCACAGCGCCGTCCCGCCCAGCACCATGGTCAGCGCGAAGTTGTCCGGCTGCGCCATGAACACGGTGGTCAGCCCCGGCACCGCACCCAGGATCCCGGATCCGACCTGGACCAGCGGCGATGCGCCCGCGTCGCGCGCGATCGCCCAGCCGAGGGGCGCGGCGAGTGCGCCAACCAGCACGAACGGCAGCAGCGAGGCGAGCTGGGTCGGGCCGAGCAGCCAGATGAACGGCACCTGGACCATGGAGGCGAGCGGCGCCCAGTGCGCGTTGCTGGGCACCGGCAGGTGCGGGTTGGCCGGGATCCGCCCCCCCACGTCGATGAACGTCCAGAGGAAGTTCTCGGTGAACCCTTTCCCGGCCGCCAGGTTGCGCGCGATGTCCACGTAGTACGCAGGATCGGGGTAGGCCGGGTCGGGGGTTAGGGCGGCCAGCACCGCACGGATCGTGAGCGCGATCAGGAACAGGGCGACGGGGACGAAAGCAGCGGCCACAAACGAGCCCGGTCGATCACGTGGCGTGACGTGATCCGACGGGAGGTCCCCCCGTTCAGGCAGGCGGGAATGCGACATGAAAGTCCGTCTACCCAGCGATGCGACAGGCGCGCGGGACCGCGGCCCTGCGACCGACTCCGTTCTTGGCCGTCACTCCAGGGAGATCCCGGCCAGCGACAGCCCGGCAGCGTACGCGGCCCAGGCGAGGTCCCGGTCCCAGGTCACGATCACCGTCTCCTCCGGGTCGAGCACCAGAGACGACGCGAGGTGAATGGCGTCGTAGCCGCGCAGGCTGCTCTGCTCCGCGATGTCCCCGGCGGCTCGGGCGATGGTCGCATCGACCTCGACGACCTCCATTGCCTGAAAGCGCGCTTCCAGGGACCGCCTGGTCTCGGCCAGTTGCGCATCGGCGACCCTGCCCTGGCGTCGAGCTGCTGCCAGGGCCGCACGGGCCTCGACGTAGGTGACCCGGCTCGTGACGGCGACTCCGGTGGACTCCCAGATGGCCATGGCCAGATCGGATCCCGGCTCGGCTACGAGCAGCTTCAGCAGGCCGGACGTGTCGAAATAGGCGTTCACCGCCGCTGCTCGATGACGATATCCGAGATCGACCCCAGTCCCGTGACCTGGCCGTACTCGGCATTCGGCCTCTTGGGGAGCCGGGCTGGCGTGATGATTCCCGCAGCGACCAGTCGCTCGTACGTCGAGAGTCCCTTCGCCGGGATCAGCCGAGCGACCGGCTTGCCGCGCTCGGTCACGGTGACCTCCGTGCCCCGCTGAACTGCGGCCAGCCACTCGGCCAGGTGATCCCGGAGCTGCTTGACTCCCACCTCCATCGGTACACCTCCGTCGGTCTGGAGTGTACGCTTCGTCGCAACAGCATGCGGCCACACGCTCCTCGCCATCCAGGGGATCGACGATTGCGGCACGGACCCAGTCGAGCCAGAGCGCGCCGAATGGCAGGCTGACCAGCGCCAGCCCTCCCAGGGCCGGGCCGGCGCGTCACGGCCCGCAACGCGGGTCGCCCGGCGAGAGGCACACGGCGTAGAGCGCCGCCTGAGGAAGCGTGGCATCCGGCCCCGTGTCCGAGGGGGCGGCCGGCACCACCGCCAGCGGCCTCGATAGCCACGACGGGTGCATGGTCCCCGCCAGGACGGGGCGCAGCGACGGCACCAGCTGATCCTTCTCCAGGATCAGCCAGCGCACGTCGTACAGCGCCGCTGCCTTCTCCACCACGGGAAGCGGGTCGTTGGGCGTCGCCACGCCGGTGAGGCCCCAGCGATACCAGTACGCGCCCGGGTCGGCGCTCATCAGCCGGTCCGTGGCCGGGATCGAGTGCTGCGCCATGAGCGCCGTCCGGTAGTTCGCCTCGTGCTGCCACGCGCCCGCTAGGAGCACAGTGGCCACCGCGCCGATGGCCCACACGAGGCCCACCGCGACCACGGTGAAGTTGCGGGTCGCGCGTGGCACGTCCCAGTGCGGCCGTCGGGCGGCAACCCAACGTACGGACGCACCGATTCCCACGATCGAAAGCAGGTACGCGTGTGGCGCGAGGGCCATCCCGGAGTGAAGCGCCATCCCGTAGGGGAGGTGGACGGCGAAGACGAGCGCGCTGAAGACGAAGAACGTGACCCCGTAGACCAGCCACGGGCGGAAGTCGGCGAAGTGGCGGTGAAGCCATGCCCCGATGAGCATGAAGGGCACGAGCACGATCAGGAGCGGCTGCGTCCCGAGCACGATGATCGCCGCACCGAGCCCGCCGATCCGGCTCGCGAGGAGCGGGCCCAGTCCCTGGGCGAGGAACGTAGCCGGCGTGGTCTGATCCGACACGCTGAACAGGTCGTTGTAGTTACGGATCCACAGGATCCGTCCGCTCGAGGAGGACGGCGAGATCGAGCCGAACAACTGCAGGTCGCGGATCCACCATGGCGCCATGACCAGGAGGAAGAGCCCGAAGCAGGCGATGGCGGCGATCCAGCCGATCCGGATTGGGGTCCTTGCGGCGGCCACAGACGAGACCGCGGCCGACGCCCGGTGCCGCTGCCCCCGCACCCATCCTCGCCAGCGCGGCCACTGCTCGGCCAGGAACGCCACGATGAACGGCACCCCCAGGAGCGCGCCGTCGGTGCGGGCCAGCATCGCCAGTCCCACCGCCACGCCGCCCAGCGCGAACGCGATCCGGTTCCCCGCGGCGCCCCGGACGCAGAGCCACATCGCCGTGACGCCCAGCACCATGAAGAGCGAGAAGTTGTCCGGCTGCGACATGTACGGTGCGACGGCGCCCGGCATGGCCATCAGCAACCCGGCCGCGATCGAGGTCCGACGTCCGAGCCCGGCCTCCATCCCCAGCTGGTAGGTGATCGAGGCGCCCAGCGCCGAGAGGAGCCAGAAGGGGAGGCAGGAGGCCAGGTAGGTCGGGCCCAGCAGCCAGATGAACGGCACTCCGACGATAGAGGCGAGCGGCATCCAGTGCTCGTTCGATGGGATCGGGAGCACGCCGACCGCGGGCAGATGACCGCCGGTGTCGACGAAGGCCCAGATGTACGGGATCGTGAAGCCGTGCCCGGCGGCGATCTCCCGTGCGGTGGCGAGGTAGTAGACCGCGTCGGGGTAGCCCGGTGCGAGGAACGGGAGCGCCGTCACCACGCGGGCGAGGAAGGTGACCGCGAAGAGGACGACAGGCATGCGCAGCGAGGTCGGGATGGCGAGCGCGCGCCACGAGCGGTCCGCCACCACGACGGGCACGGCCTCAGCCTCGGGCGCTCCCAATCCTCCAGTCACCCGGTCGATGTGATCGGTCATCGCTGGCGCGTCACGCCGTCATGCCCCCGTCGTCCGTCGCCCCGGGGACCCATACGAACGGGCAGGCGACCATCCGCTGGCCGCTGATCGGCGCCGCGGGATGCACATTGCGCGCGATCCCCAGGCACCACCACCCGTCCCAGCTGGTCAGGCTGGAGAGGAGCGGGATGCCGGAGCCGGGGACGAGCTTCGGATTGCGCGCCACCAGATGCTCGGCTGCAAACGCGGCAAGTGGCACGATCAGATGCGACGCGCCCCAGGCGGTAACGACCCAGCGCGCCGGAGCGTGCAGGTGGGTCAGACTCCCCGAGTGGACCCGCGCCAGTCCCGGTGCGACCTTGCGAGAGGACATTCACAGCCAGGGCATCGTAGCAACCGCCCGATCGGCGACTGTGACTCGATCGTCACACCTGCAGCACACCAATCGGCGTGCGTCGCAGCGGTCACGTCCATCGGCTGCAAGCGTGGGCGAGGCTGGCATGGAAGAGCCCTGGTAGGGCGGTCTCGATGGGCAGTGCCGGCATGCGGCCGCAGCCGCGACTGCCCAGCGTCACTCCGTCCACGCGATCGAGATCACGATCACTGCTGCCGCCGCGGCAGGTGATCCGAAAGGCCGGTGATCCGATACTCCAGTTCGATGAGTACGGATGCGGGAGTCGACACCTCCTGTACGCTCCGCGTTGTCGACGTCGAGACGCGCGTGTCTGGTATGCGGGCGCTCGAGGAGGGGCACGAGGCGCAGACTGGCCGTGACGTGGCTGCATGTGTGGTCAGAACGGAGAGCAGCCGCCCTCTGCCGGCACGTCTGGCAGGACGCCGGACCGCGAATGACGTCTGCGCCGACGCAGGGCGTCCCAACGCGCAGGTGGCCGACACGATGCCGATGAACTCTGGCGGCACCCGTCGGCGTGGGCAGACCGCTGCGTCATCGGGCCTGTGTCGCCTTCGGCTCGACGCGCTCGTGCTGGCCGGACTTCTGGTTGTTGGGGTCGGACCTGCCCTCGCCATGGCCGGGCTGGCAGGGGGCGTCGGCGTCCCGAGCAACGACGACTGGGTCTACATGCGTGCAGCCGAGACCCTGTTCCGCACCGGCGGCATCACGATGGCCGCGCACACCGCGGCGGCCTTCGGGCAGATCCTCTTCGTCCAGCCGTTGCTTTGGCTCTCTGGCGGAAGCCGCTGGGCGTTCACCGCCTTCGGGCTGCTCATGACGGCGGTCGCCCTTGCGACCACGTACGTTCTCGCCCGACGGTACCTGACCATCCCGTCCGCTGCGATGGTGGTCCTGCTGCTGATCGTCTTCCCCGGATTCGCCCGGGAGGGCGCCACGTTCATGACGGACGTGCCGGCGCTCGCCCTGACGCTGCTCTCGCTGCTGTTCGGCGTCGTCTGGCTCGACAGGCCGGAGCGTCGGCTGGCAATCGCAGCTTCCATGGCCAGCGGCGTGGCGGCCGTGGCCATTCGTGAGTTCGCTGTCGCGGCGCCCCTGGCGGTCCTCATCGCCGGGTGGTCACGTGCACAGCCCCGGGACCGAGGATCGCTCGCCCTCGTGACGGCCGTCTTCGTGGCCGCGACGCTCGGTGTGCTGCTGGCGGCTACCGAGGTCCCAGGCGGCGCCGTGTCAACGATCGTGACACCGGCTAACTTGGTGCTCCTCGGACCGGCGTTCGCAACATTCGGCGTCGCCCTTCTGCCCGTCATCGCGCTGTCCATCCCGTGGCGGCTCACATCCGTCCGGCGGGGTCAGGTCATCGTGGGCATCGCGCTCGTCTCGCTGCTGCTGCTTCCCTCGGGATCCTTGGTCGGCGACACTTGGCGAGCGAACGGGCTGGCCGGAAACTCCGTCCTGGGCGGGATCCGGCACGCCGTCCTCCCATACGGCGCGTGGCTCCTCTCCGTTCAGCTCGGCACGTTCGCGGCCATCCTGCTCGCGGTACTGGTAGTCGGGTGGATCGGTTCGACGCTTGCTGGCACAGGAACGATCCGGTCAGTCGTCGGTCGCGTCCTCGCGGTCGCCCGAGAAGAGGGTGCGCCCCTCGTCGTCTTCCTCATCCTCTACTGGGCCGAGCTCGTCGTTGTGTGTCTGCTGTTCTATCCGCTCGACCGTGACCTCTATCCCACACTACCGGTCGCCGGCATCCTGCTGCTGCGCGGTGCCCTCAGGGTGGCCAGACTCAGTCCCCGACACGCCCTGTCCCACGCCGCCGTTGCCTGGCTCGCGCTGACCGCCATTGCGATCGCCAGCAATTCGTTCGCCTACGACGCCGCTCGCTGGCATGCAGGAGAGATGGCGGTGGCGATGGGCTATGACGCACGAACCGTTGACGCCGGCTACGAGTGGGTCGGCATGCACCAGGATGGCGCGCAGAAGCCACCGTCGGCACACCCGCCGCTCACGGGGTACGACGACAGCTGGGTTGGGTTCCAGGTGTGCGCCGTCGTCAGGAACTCACCGCTGTCGGCTGCCGGCTACGCCCTCGTGAGCATCGACCGCAACGCCTACCGCAACTACCTGTTCTTCGGACCCGAGGAGTCCCTGTACCTGTACGGCTCCACGGCGCCCGGATGTCCTACCCCGCCCCGGACCATCGCGGCGCGGAAGCCGCTCGCGGGGAGCGCCTACACTGCGGTCTTCAGCCCCGGGGCAGGGACCGGGGCGCGAGGGATGGGAGAACCGGACGCATCGTGAAGGTCGTCATCCTCGCCGGCGGACTCGGCACGCGGCTCTCGGAGGAGACTGCCTCCCGGCCCAAGCCCATGGTGGAGATCGGGGAGCGGCCGATCCTCTGGCACATCATGAAGACGTACAGCCACTATGGATTCAGCGACTTCGTGGTGTGCCTGGGCTACAAGGGCTACGTCATCAAGGAGTACTTCTCCAACTACTTCCTCCACATGTCGGACGTGACCTTCGACATGCGCGACAACTCGATGGAGATCCACCAGCACGCGGCCGAGCCCTGGCGCGTGACGCTGGTGGACACCGGCGCCGACACGCAGACCGGCGGCCGCATCAAGCGGGTCGCCCAGTACGTGCGCGACGACACGTTCATGCTGACCTACGGCGACGGCGTGGCCGACGTGGACATCGGGAGACTGCTCGAGTTCCACCGGGCCCACGGCAGGCTGGCGACCATCACGGCCGTCCAGCCGCTGGGGCGCTTCGGCGCGCTGCAGATCGACGAGGACCAGGCCGACGGGCGGGCGTCGGCGCCTGCGGTCCGGTCCTTCCAGGAGAAGCCCGTGGGCGATGGCGCCTGGGTGAACGGCGGTTACTTCGTGCTGGAGCCGGCGGTGCTCGACCGCATCGAGGGTGACGACATGCCCTTCGAGCGCGAACCACTGGAGAGCCTGGCCGCGGACGACCAGCTGCGCGCATTCCGCCATCGCGGTTTCTGGCAGCCCATGGACGCCCTGCGCGACGTCCGCGTGCTCGAGTCGCTGTGGGCCTCCGGCGACGCCCCGTGGGCGGTCTGGACGCGGCCGTGAACAGTCGCCGATCGGAGGAGACACTGCCGGATCCCGCACCGAGCAGGCTGTGCCCGGTGTGCGGCTCGCCATCTCACGAGCTGTTGTACCGGCAGGAGTTCGAGAGCTTCCGTCACGGCAGCATCGGTGATGGCTACGACGTGGTCGCCTGCGACGCATGCGGCGCGTGCTTTGCCTCAGGGCTCCCCGACCAGCAGCGCTTCGACCAGTACTACGCGGACGCGTCGAAGTACGACCTCAGCGCGGAAGGGGCCGCACTGTCCGCGCTGGACCTGCAGCGGTACGCGGATCAGGCCGCCTTCGTCGCGGCGAATGTCCTCCAACGCGACACGCCCGTACTGGACGTCGGGACCGCCACCGGGGCGTTTCTGCAGGCCCTGCGAGCAGAGGGCTTCACGCGACCGTACGGAGTCGACCCCTCGCCCGACGCTGTCCGCGTCGCTCGCGACAACGGTCTCGAGGTCGCCGTGGGCGGGCTGGATGCCGCCGAGGCATGGGGCCACGAGTTCGGGCTCGTCAGCTACGTCGCCGTGCTCGAGCACGTCCTGGAGTCACGCGCCCTTGTGCGCGCGACGAGCCGGCTCCTCAGACACGGCGGCCACATCTTCGTCAGCGTCCCGGACGCGGGCTCGATCAAGGACCACGTTGACGCTCCGTTCCAGGAGTTCAGCGTGGAGCACATCAACTACTTCACCAGGCGTTCGCTCGCGAACACGATGGCGAGCGAAGGCTATTCCCTGGTTGCCGAGCGCACCGTCGTGCTGCCGCTGGGCACCGACGGCCGCGGGCCGGCGCTCGAAGCCGTGTACCGCTGGGACGGCGTCGTGCGCCCCTTGCAGCGTGACGAATCCGGCGCGGACGATGTCCGCGAGTACATTCGTCGATGCGCACGCGCGGAGGCCTCGACGCTCGACCGGATCGCGGGTCTGGCCTCCTCCGGCGAGCGGATCTACGTATGGGGAACCGGCACGCACACCCTGCATCTCCTGCGCACGTCACGCCTGGGCGAGTGTCGGATCGAGGCGTTCATCGACTCGAACCCGCACTACGCCGGCACCACGCTGGCCGGACGCCCCGTGGTCGCGCCATCCGCCCTGCAAGGGGTCGATGCGCCCATCCTGGTGTCCTCGGCCGTGAGCCAGTCGGGCATCGCCGCGGCGGCACGCGAGCGGTTCGGGCAGGATGTGCAGCTCGTCCTGCTCTACTGAGGCAGGTACATGACCCTGAGTGACACGTACGCCGGACGAAGCATCTTCGTGACCGGGCACACCGGCTTCAAGGGGGCCTGGCTCTCCGAGTGGCTCCTGGCCCTGGGCGCGGACGTGACCGGCTACGCCCTCGAGCCCCCCACCCAGCCGAACCTGTTCGATGCGCTCGAGCTGGGCGGGCGCCTGCGCCACCTGGTCGCCGACGTCCGCGATCGCGACCGCCTCACCACAGCGGTGCAGGCGGCGCAGCCGTCGGTGATCTTCCACCTGGCCGCACAGGCGATCGTGCGCCGGGCGTACGCCGAGCCGCGCGAGACCTTCGAGACCAACGTCATGGGCACCGTCAACGTGCTCGACGCGGCCCGCGTCTGCCCGTCGGTGCGTGCCGTGGTCATCGTGACCAGCGACAAGTGTTACCAGAACCTCGAGGACGGCCGCCCCTTCCGGGAGACGGATCCCATGGGCGGCCGCGACCCGTACAGCGCCAGCAAGGGCTGCGCCGAGCTGGTGACCGCGGCTTACCGCGAGAGCTTCTTCGCCGGCGGCACGCCGGCCGCGACGGTGGCCAGCGCGCGTGCCGGCAACGTCATCGGCGGAGGCGACTGGGCCGCCGATCGCATCATCCCGGATTGCGTGCGTGCCCTGGCAGCCGGCGAGCCCATCGTCGTGCGCAACCCCGATGCCGTGCGGCCGTGGCAGCACGTCATCGAGCCGCTGTCGGGCTATCTCTGGCTCGCGGCTCTGATGCTGCGCGACGGCCGGCGCTTCGAGGGGCCCTGGAACTTCGGACCTGCCGACCACGACGCGGACCGGACGGTGCGGTGGGTGGTGGAGCGGTTCGTGGAGGCGTGGGGTTCGGGCTCGTGGACCACGCCGGCCGACACCGCACCACAGCCCCATGAGGCCCACGCGCTGAGCCTCGACAGCACCAGGGCACGGGAGGCGCTGGGCTGGCGCCCGGCCTGGGACGCCGGGACGGCGGTGCGCCAGACGGCGGCGTGGTACCGCGAGTACTACAGGGCCCCGGCGAGCGCCCGCGAGACACTCAGCCGGCAGCTGGGGGCGTACCAGGAGGCGGCCAGCGCCGCCGGGCTGCCCTGGGCGGCCGCCGCCGTGGGAGGCTCGGTGGGATGAGCGAGACCCGGACCGAGACGGCCGACCTCCGCGCCCAGATCCTCGAGCTGGTGAGCCGCTACTACCGCGAGCGCCACGTGCCGCCCCCGTTCGACGCGGGCCGCGACCCGGTGCGCTATGCCGGGCGCGTGTTCGGCGAGGAGGAGCTCCGCAACCTGGTCGAGTCGGGCCTGGACTTCTACCTGACCGAGAGCCGCTTCACGGAGCAGTTCGAGGCGGGCGTCGCGGACTACCTCGGTCTCTCCGACGCCCTCTTCGTCAATTCCGGATCCTCGGCGAACCTGGTGGCCCTGACCACGCTCACCTCTCCGAGGCTCGGCGAGCGCCGCCTCCGACCCGGCGACGAGGTGATCACCGTCGCGGCGGGGTTCCCGAGCACCGTGGCCCCGATCGTGCAGAACCGCCTGGTGCCGGTGTTCGTGGACGTCCGCCTGGGCGACTACAACGTCGACCCGGAGCAGCTGCGCGCGGCCGTCACGCCGCGCACCCGCGCGATCATGCTGGCGCACACGCTCGGCGTGCCGTACGACCTCGACGCCGTGATGGATCTGGTCGAGCGGCACGACCTGTGGCTCATCGAGGACAACTGCGACGCGCTGGGCTCGCGCTACCGCGACCGGCTGACGGGGACCTTCGGCCACCTGGCCACGCTCTCCTTCTACCCAGCGCACCAGATCACCACGGGCGAAGGCGGCATGGTGCTCACGAACGACGCTGCCCTGGCCCGCATCGCCCGCTCCTTCCGGGACTGGGGCCGCGACTGCTACTGCGCCGGCGGCGAGAACAACACCTGCGGCAAGCGCTTCGGCCAGCAGTTCGGGAGCCTGCCGTACGGGTACGACCACAAGTACGTGTACAGCCACCTCGGCTATAACCTGAAGGCCACCGACCTGCAGGCGGCCATCGGCTGCGCGCAGCTGGCGCGGCTCGACGGGTTCGTCGCCGCCCGCAGGCGCAACCACGCCCGGCTGCTGGCGGCGCTGCGCCCCTACGAGGACCGGCTCATCCTGCCCACCGCGCCGCCGCACACGGACCCGTCCTGGTTCGGGTTCGTGATCACCGTGCGCGAGGGCGCCGGCTTCACCAGGAACGAGATGACCGAGTTCCTCGAGGCGAACCGGATCGAGACGCGCAACCTGTTCAGCGGCAACCTGCTGCGGCACCCGGCGTTCGACGGTGTCGAGCACCGCGTGGTCGGCGAGCTGACGAACAGCGACGTCGTGATGAGCCGCACCTTCTTCGTGGGGGTGTACCCGGGGATCGACGACGCCCGGATGGACTACGTGATCGACGCCTTCGGACGGTTCATGGCCGGCGACCGTGCGGTGGCCGGGTCCGCGTTCGAGGCAACCGCGGCCCCGGTCGACCGGTGACGCGCGCATGGCCGTCGTTCGCAAGATCCCCTGCGCGGTGCGTCGCGTGACCGACCACGGCGAGCGCGTGTACTCGGTCGAGCTCGAGCCGGCGTCGGCCGTGCCGCGGTTCGTCCCCGGGCAGTTCCTCCACCTGGCCCTCGACCCGTACGAGCCGGGCGGGTTCTGGCCGGACTCGCGCGTGTTCTCGATCGCGAGCTCGCCGGATGCGCGGGACCGCCTGGTCATCACCTACGCGGTGAAGGGTACCTTCACCAGTCGGATGGAGCGGGAGCTCGCACCTGGGGGCCAGGTCTGGGTCAAGCTGCCGTACGGCGAGTTCGTGGTCGATGCGGGCACCGACGCGGTCCTGTTCGCCGGTGGGACGGGCATCACGGCCTTTACCGCGTTCCTCCAGTCGCTCCGTCCCGACGACACCCGACGGGTGCTCCTCTTCTACGGCGCCCGGAGTCCGGACCTCTTCGTCTACGGCGACCTGGTCCGGAACTGCGCCCGGCACGTGCCGGCGCTGAGCGGCCACCTCGTCTGCGAGACGACGCACGGCCGACTGGCCGTCGACCGGGCCTGGCCCGCGATCGCCCGGCTCGACGACCCGGCCTTCTACCTGAGCGGGCCGCCGGCGATGCTCGACGCGCTGACAGCGCAGCTGCGCGACCGAGGCGTCTCGGCCGGGGACATCCGGACCGATGCCTGGGAGTGACGATCGGCGCGCCGCCGCGGCCGGGCGTCTGTTTCCGAGCGATGTCACGGCGGTCGTCGAGCGACGCGCCCGTGAGTTCGCGACGCTCAGGGGGACGCGCATCTTCATGACGGGCGGGACTGGATTTGTGGGTCGGTGGCTGCTCCACGTGCTTCTGGCGGCGGACGCAACCCTGGAGCTCGGCACCGAAGTCACGCTGCTGACGCGGGATCCGTCCGCCTTTATCAGCCGGTATCCCTACCTCGCTGCCGCTCCCCGCGTGAAGCTCGTGCGCGGTGATGTGCGCAGCTTCGACCTCCCAACCAACGGGTTCGATCGGGTCTTGCACCTCGCCGCAGAGACCAACACGACGCTCCGCAACCCACCGCCAGAGGAGTACTTCGACGTGATCGTTGACGGCACCCGTAGGGTTCTGGACGTCGCCGAGCGCACAGGTGCTGGCTCTTTCCTGCTTGTGAGCTCCGGGGCGGTCTACGGGAAGCCGTCGACATCTCACCTACGACTCGGCGAGGAAGACCCGTACGGTCCGCCCCCAACGGATCTCCGGAGCGCATACGGGGAGGCAAAACGATGCGCGGAGCTGCTTGCGTGCGCGCGAGCAGCTCGTTGCGGTTTCGTGGCGACCGTAGCCCGTTGCTTCGCCTTCGTCGGTCCCTACATACCTGTCGACTCCGGCTTCGCAGTCGGCAACTTCATCAGAGACGCTGTGATGGGTCGAGAGATCGTGGTCCGTGGCGACGGCCTCCCAATTCGAACGTTCCTCTATGCGGCAGACATGGCCGAATGGCTCTGGACGATCGCGATAACCGGTGGTTGCTGTCGTCCCTACAACGTCGGCTCGAACGAGGAGATAACGATCGGCGATCTTGCCCGCACGATCGCCCGGCTCGCGGACTCCGGAGCTCGGGTACGTGTCCTCGGCGACTCGACGCTCGTAGGGGTGGGCGCATCGTACGTTCCCGACGTCACTCGCGCCAAGGCCGAACTCGGGCTTGCCGTCACAGTCCACCTTGAGGAGGCACTGCGGCGCACTGTGGACTGGTACCGCATCCGTTACGGGTCGAGTCAGTGGGCACTGTTCCGATGAACGTCGCCGAGTACACCATCGAGTTTCTTGCCCGCCATGGGGTCGAGGATGTGTTCATGGTCAGTGGTGGCGGCATCATGTATCTAGTGGACGCCCTTGGCCAAGCGCGTACGCCACGGTACTGGTGCAACTACCACGAGCAGGCGAGTGCGATAGCGGCTGAGGGCTACGCGCGCCTGCGTGGCTCGCCCGGAGCCTGTCTGGTGACCACGGGTCCGGGCGCCACAAATGCGCTATCCGGGATCGCCGGGGCCTGGGTCGATTCTATCCCGGTCATCGTCATCTCCGGTCAGGTTCGACGTGAGCTAATTGCCGATCACACGCGCTGGCGGCAATTGGGACCGCAAGAGATCGACATCGTCGCGATGGCGAAGGGCATCACCAAGTTCGCGGTTGAGGTCGACTCTGCGGATGCAGTACCGGCTGCGCTGGAGGCTGCTTGGCTGGCCGCGACGAGCGGTCGGCCGGGCCCCGTGTGGATCAGCCTGCCCTTGGACGTGCAAGGCGCAGACATCGAGACTTGGTTATCCGTCGAACCTCCCTCAGTCGTCCACTCCCATGAGAGCGTCGATCCGGCGCTCATCGGGCAGGTGCTCTCTCGTCTGCGCGATGCGAAACGTCCTGTGATACTTGCCGGCAACGGCATACACCTTGCTCGCGCTGAGGATCTGTTCGACGAATTCGTCAGGCAGGTGGGCATTCCTGTCGTGGCCACCATCGGGGCAATGGACCTTCTGGGCGAAGACCACCCCTACTTCGCTGGCCGTTTCGGGCCGACCGGTCAGCGTCGTGCGAATTTCGTCGTGCAGAACGCCGACGTGCTTCTGTCGCTCGGGAGCGGGATGTCAGTGGCGGCCATCGGCTTCGACAGTGAGGGATTTGCGCCGCACGCGGCGAAGATCATGGTCAACGTCGACCAGGAGGAGATGACTCGCCCGCATCTGGCCGCCGAGATGACCGTCGCGATGGATGTGCGGGATTTCATGGCCGCGCTTCGCCGATCCATCAGCGCGACGGAGCGGTTCGGCAGTGAGCAGTGGACGACCATGTGGCGCTCGTGGAAGGTGCAGTACCCGATCGTGACCCACGACTACCTAGAGGATCCTCAGCACGTCAACAGCTACTACCTTGCGCATAGATTGTCGGAAGCCCTCGACAACACCGATGTCGTCTTGACCGGGAACTCGTTGGACGCCCATTCGGTCTTCCATTCCTTCGCTGTGAAGCGCGGCCAACGGGTGGTTACCAACGTGAACTATGGCGCCATGGGTTGGGACCTGCCGGCTCTCGTGGGAGTGGCGGTCGCACGCGGCGGACGTCGGGTGATATTGGTGACTGGGGACGGCAGCATTGCGTTCAACTGCCAGGAGCTGCTGACGATTGGATCTCGGCGCCTGAACGCATACATCTTCGTGCTTAACAACATGGGATATCAGTCCATACGCAGTACCCAAGGCAGATACTTCGACGGTAGATTGGTGGGCAGCGATAACGCTTCAGGTGTGGCGAACCCATCGTTTCGGGCCCTGTCGGAGGCATTTGGACTGGAGTACCACTTCCTTGGCTCCAACGACGATGTGGACGAACGAATAGATGCCATTCTCAGCGAAAGCGGGCCTGTCCTTTGTGAGGTCAATGTGGACTACAGCCAAGAGCGCGTCCCACGTGTGACGTCTCAGCGACAGCAAGACGGCAGTCTACGATCTGGGCGCCTGCACGATCAATATCCGTTTCTTCCGCCCGACGAAATAGAGGCCATCATGCGGGCTTCGGGCGCCTGAAGGGACTCGGGGTGAGCTGGAGGCTGCGATGTAAGGTAGGGAGGGAGTTGAACTTGCCCGGAGCGGAGGCCCGGCGCATGGCCGTCAGCAGCGCGAGGTCCATCCCTGGGAGCGCCTTGAGGACGTGAGCAAGACAGGTGGGGGCGATGTGCTAGAGAACGCGAGAGTGCTGGTCACAGGCGGGACAGGCTCGTTCGGCCGTGCGTTTGTGCACAGGCTATTGAGCGAGTCGCAGGTGGGAGAGGTTGTCGTTTTCAGTCGTGACGAATTCAAGCAACACGATATGGCTCAGCGATGGCCGGTTGGCCAGTTTCCCATTCGGTACTTCCTCGGCGACGTCAGGGACCGAGATCGACTCATGCGGGCATTCAAGGGTGTCGACTACGTAGTGCATGCGGCGGCATTGAAGCAGGTGCCCGCGCTCGAAGAGAACCCGTTCGAGGCTGTACGGACTAACATCCTCGGTGCTCAGAACGTCATCGAGGCGGCTCTGGAGCGGGACGTTCGGCGCGTCGTCGCGGTCTCAACGGACAAGGCTGTCAATCCGATCAATCTGTATGGTGCGACCAAGTTAGCGATGGAGAAGTTGGTGGTCGCAGCGAACGCCTATGTCCGCTATCGCGACGTGCGGTTCTCAGCCGTACGCTACGGCAACGTCGTGGGCAGCAGAGGCAGCGTCTTGTTCGTCTTTGCGGCTCTTATCGCCCGCGGTGAGACGACGCTCCCGGTGACAGATGGAAACATGACCAGGTTCTGGATTACCTTGGATCATGGGGTCGACTTGGTACTCAGAGCGCTCAACGAAGCTCACGGCGGCGAGATCTTCGTGCCGAAGATCCCCAGTATGAAGATGTCCGATCTCCTCGCCGCGATGCCGGGCGATATCAAGCAGCGAGTCATTGGCCGTCGCCCGGGAGAGAAGATCCACGAGACGCTCATCAATGAGAATGAGGCGGCGCGAGCCCTGGATTGCGGAGACTTCTTCGTCATCTTGCCGGAAGCTGCGCGGCAGTTGCGGGAAGCGTGGGCGAGTCGCGGTACCCCGTTGGCTCCTGGGTTCACATACGAGAGCAGCTCGAACAGTCAATGGGTGAGCGGGGAGGAGATGCGGCGAATGGTGACCGCCCTAGCCGATGGCGAGAGTGCGGCAGGGACGAACTAGGCCGGACTGGCGTGCTACCGCGTGCCAACCTGGTGGCGTGAGCGGATCAGGGCGCCGCAGAGCGACCGCGCGATGCGCCAGTTGGCTCTGATAGAGCCACCAACCCGCGGAATACCCTGCCTGGGTGCCGCTCCAATGGGGAGCTGTGCGACGCGGTGCCCAGCCTTGAGGCAGTACAGCATCAACTCGGTGCCCACCGACTTGTACGAATCGAAATGCCCAAGTTCGACGTAGGCGCTGAGTCTGTAGCCCTTCAGACCGCACAGAGGGTCCTTGATGCCAAAGGCACGACGCGTGTACAGGGCAAACAGACGCTCAGCCAGCCGCGCCGGCTTCGGGCGCACTCCGACGACGCAGTCGTGCCCTGCATCAAGCAGCCGAAGGACATCCGGCACGCTTGAGGCATCGTGTTGGCCGTCCGCGTCGAATGTAACCGCGTACGAGAATCCCAGCTCTCTCGCCCTTCGAAATCCGCTATCCAGCGCAGCATCGTATCCTTGCGGCCTCAGATGAGTGACGACGACGGCCCCTGCTGCCTGACTGACTTGTGCAGTCCGATCCGACGATCCGTCGTCGACGACGATGGGACTTCCGTGAACCGCGACCGCCGAGCAGACGCGTCCTACAGAGGCCTCTTCGTTCAGGGCCGGGATGATGATGGCCACGTGAGATCGGTCCACCGCAACGGCTCACCTGTCTCGATCGAGCGGGTAACGGTCGCTCCCGGCGTCTCTTCAAGTCGATCTGCCGGTACCGCCCCTGGAGGACACGGGCGCAACGGCACGATGTCTGCACGACTCACGATAGTGCCGGCTGCGAGCGGTCGCGAAGCGCATACCGATCGCCGTTGGGCCACAACGGTCTCCTGCTCGTTCGGCTCGACCTTCTTCACTGGCGAGCCCAACGCGTCCTCGAGATCGCGTGTCTGCTTGATCATTTCCCGCCAGGAGCCAGGATCGAGCGCGAAGGCATGATCCGGCCCGGTACGGCGATTGTCGTCGGTGAAGTGTTTCTCCACCACGCGCGCCCCGAGGGCGACCGCTCCAAGAACGGCAGCATGACCTGGCGTATGGTCCGACAACCCAAGCACCAAGTCTGGGTAGAGCGTTCGGTACGTCCCCAAGACATTAAGGTTGACGTATCTGAGGTTCTCTCGACTCCCTGTGTAGTTCGTATTGCATTGCATCAGGACCAGCTCACCTGTCCCTGCCAAGATAGCCTCGACTGCCTTGGTGACATCATCCAATGATGAAGCGCCCGTTGCCAAGAGAACCGGTCGACCTTTTGACGCGATATGCCGCACGATCTCAAGCCACGTGATATCGCCGGACCCGATCTTATATGCACACACCCACGGATCGACTGCATCAACAAGATCCATCGCATAAGGCGCCGTAAAGAAGTCAATCCCCGCCTCGTCGCAGGCCTGCTTGAGGGCCGGCGTCCAGCTCACGTCGAGACTTGCGTCAGCGTAGGTCTCATAGACGCTCTTGGTCCAGGCGGCCTGGTGAGAAAGGCGCGGGAGAGCGGCGAACGCACGATCGCTCACTATGGTCGGCGCAGCAAAGTGCTGGAACTTGGCGGCGTTGGCCCCCGCCTCCGCGGCTTGGTGGATGAGATCAATAGCTCTGCTCAGACTGCCGTCGTGGTTGGCACCAATGTCAGCCACAAAGTAGGTGGGATGGCCTTTTCCGACGACATGCCGTCCAATGCGGAATTCCCGCGGACTCATGGCTCCTCCCAGAATCGATACTGAGAAGCAGTGCGGCGGCCTTTGATCAGGGCAACCCAGCCGTCATCGTATTGGGCTTTCATCAAGTCGATGCTATCGCTGACGGGTGGAAGAGCACGCCCAAGCGCCGCGGTGAGGTTCGCATTCGACAGGGCGAGAGTCTTTGGTCGAGTGGCGCTGAGAGGAGCGTCATCGACACTGCTGGCGACGACGCTATGCGCCGAGAGACCGAATCGAGCTGCCATCTGGAGCGCGAAGTCGTACTTTGACAAACTGGTGGAGCCTGCGGCGTGAAAGAGACCAGTCAGACCCATCCGCCAGGCGTCTACGATGACACTCGCAAGAAAGGAGACATGAATAGGGGTGAACTGAACGTCAGCGAACATTCCGAGTGGTGCACCTTCGACGAGACCGCGGAGCACCCATTCAGCGAAAGAAAGCCGATTGGCGCGGCTCCAGCCGAAGATGTTCGTGCGAAGCACCAGGTTTGGCTGAAAGGCGAGACAGGCGCCCTCGCCCGCGAGCTTCGTGCTCGCATAGACGTTCAGTGGAGCTGGCGTATCCGACTCGTTGTATGGTGTCGCCTTCTGTCCATTAAAGACGGAGTCGGTCGAGATGTAGACCAATGCCCCGCCGCTCTGTGCCAGAGCCTGGGCGATGGTGTTGGTTGCCTGCACGTGGAGCTGTTCAGCAAGAGCCGGATCACGTTCGCACCGATCGACATCTACGATTGCCGCCGTGTGAACGACCAAGTTGGGCCGCTCGGACCGGATGAGCCTGCGCACAAACACCTGATTGGACAAGTCGGCGAGTACCCACCGCACACCCGGGAACTGACTACCTATCTGGAGGTCGGTGGCGACAACATCGTAGCCGTGGCAGCAGTGGGAGATCAGCGCCGTGCCGAGCATGCCGGCGGCGCCAGTCACGAGGATCTTACTCATCGGCTACGCCGACGACCTCCGGTGTGGTCGCACTGACATGGCCGGCAGGTCGAGCCACGCTTACGCGTGGGGCTCGTGTGCGAGGCCGTAGGTCTCGGTCGCCGCCGGCGTCGAAGTTGATTCGCTCCTTCTCGACCACCAGCGGCCGCTTGTGCACCTGGGTGTGGATCGAGCCGATGTACTCGCCGAGCAGCCCGACGAAAAAGAGTTGCACGGCACCTAGGAAATACACGCCGATGACCAGCGGGGCCAGGCCGAGGTCGAACGTCTGCCACCAGGCGAGCTTCAGGACCAGGTAGGCCAGCGCGACCAGCAGAGCGAACACCGAGAGCACGAACCCGGCCATCGTGGCGAGGCGCAGGGGGACCTTGGAGTGGCTCGTGACGCCCAGCATCGCGATGTCGTACAGGGTGAAGAAGTTGTTCTTCGTGCGGCCGTGCGCCCGCGCCGGCTGGAGGTACGTGATCTCCGCCCGCTCGTATCCGAAATCGCTGACGAGCCCGCGGAAGTACGGGTACTGCTCGTCGGTGGCCCGGAACTGCTCGACCACCTCCCGGTCGTAGAGGCCGAACCCGGTGAAGTTGTGGACCAGCTCCACGTCCGACGACAGCTTGGCCACGAGCCAGTAGTAGAGCCGCCGCACGCGGTACATGACCCATGATTCGTGGCTGCCGTTCTTCACGCCGATGACGACCTTGTAGCCCTCCTCCCACTTCCGGACGAACTGGGGGATCAGCTCGGGAGGATCCTGCAGGTCGGCCACGATGCTGATGACGGCATCCCCGCGGGCCTGCAGGAAGGCGTGGTACGGCGAGCGGATGTGACCGAAGTTGCGCGTGTTGACGATGACCTTGACGCGATGGTCCGCTGCCGCGAGCTCCCGGAGGATCGCGACCGTTCGGTCCGTGGAGGCGTTGTCGATGAACAGGTGCTCGTAGTCGTGCCCGGGCAGCGTCTCCATCACGGCCCGGACCTGCCGGTAGACCTCGCGGACGTTCTCTTCCTCGTTGAAGCAGGGCGTGAGGATGGTCAGCAGCGGCAACTCCACGCCGCCGTGCGACCCGACCTCTCTGCCAGACACTGCACGCCCGATCGGGGCCGCCTCGCTTCCATTTCGCGATCCGGGCACCATCACCCTCCCCCTGCGGCAGGGCCGTCGTGCACCGTCGGGTCACCGACCCGTGTGCGGTGCCTGCCCCCGAAGCTGAAGTACCGGTGGCCCAGGTAGCTGCAGACGACCACCACCGCCAGGAACAGCGCCTGGACCACGTAGATGCTGAACGGCAGCACCCGCAGCGCGACCGGCAGCAGCGCCAGGTTCACGAGCAGCGTCGCCAGGTAGACGAGCGAGAAGCGGGGAAACTCGCGGAGGATCGGCCCCCGGCTGCGGAACACGAAGTAGCGGTACACGACGTAGGCGTTGAGCACGGCGATCGGCCAGGACAGCACGACGATCGCGAGGTACGGGATGCGCTCGCCGAGCGCGAACTGCAGCAACGCCCAGATGCCGTACCCGAATACTGTGTTCCAGCCGCCGAACACGAGGTAGAGGATCTGCTCGCGGCGGCGGCGGACCAGCGCGACGGGCCGGGCAAGCATGGATGAGCCGACTCGCGCGGCGGCCGGCTCCTGTACCAGGAGCAGCACGCTCCAAGCCGACAGCGCGATCATGGCCAAGGATCCAACGATACCCATGACGCCATCCGGAGGGAGCAGGGCCTGCAGGACCCCGTTGGAGGGAATCGACGCCATGATGTTGGCGGAGATGGCCCCGCTGAGCCCCGCCCACAGCCAGCGGGCGCGCGTGTCGGGCATGAGCAGCGCCGCAAACACGATCGCCGCGACATCGTAGCGCTCGTGCATCGCGGTAAGGAGCTCGAACGCGACCAGGCTCGCGGAGACGAGCCCCAGCGCAAGCGTGCGCGCGGTCGGGCGTCGCAGCACGGCCACGAACACGAGCATCTCGGCAATCCCGGCCAGCACGTAGCCGAGCACATTCAGGGTGAATGGCGCCACCAGCACGGTCGAGTTCGAGACGATGCCCGCCAAGGGGCCGTCCCCCGGGCGCGGGTTGCCGACGAGCACCAGCTGCGCGAGCCACCAAGGGTTCCACGCCTGGAACGAGATCACGTTGAACGAGACCGTTGGCATGCGCGTCATGCTGAGCAGGAAGTCCTGCAGGCCTCCGTCCGCAAGGAAGGGGAGCCACAGAAGAAGCACGGTCGCGACGAAGGCACCACCTGCGGCTACAGTGGTGCGCAGCCCGCGGCTCCCCAAGCTCCAAGCCACGAACGGAACGAGCAGCGGGAGCGCCTGTGGCTTCGCCATCAGACTGAACGCAAGTGCGACGGAGCCTGGAACCGGCCGGCCCGAAACTGCCAGTAGATACGCGACCACGGCGGGCAGCAGGTAAAGGGAATCGAGCTGCCCCCACCACGCACTCAGGTACCACAGCGCAGGCGTGAGCAGCATGGCCAGGGCGCCGTACAGGGCCCACCGGGGTCGATCGCGCAACCCGTAGGCGACGCCGGCCGCCAGCCCGATGTCCGCAAGCGTCGCGGGGAGCTTGATGGCGGTCGTGACCGCCGCGCTGGTGCCGGCCACCGCCGTCCGGAACACGGGGTCCAGCGCGCCGAGCGCCGCAAGCGCATAGACCAGCACGGGTGGGTACGGGATCCCGAGTCGGTAGGCTTCGCCGAGCGGCGTCCTCGTGAGGTCGTGCGCCCACAGGACGAACTGGTCGAGGTCGAACGAGAAGCCGCGGCTGGGCAGCAGTGCCAGTCGGAGGAGCACCGCGGCCGTGAACCCGAGGATGGCGAGACGGCGCAGGTCGTGGTCCTGCTCGCGTGCCACGGCGCCATCGAGGCGGCTGATGGGCGCGCGGCTTGTAGCGGGATTCTGGATGCTGGCCGGTTCATCCATGACTCGACACTCTACGCGAAGGAGCAACATTGCCCATTCGTGTACAGTCCCACTCGGCCCCGGGACCTTTGGTGGCGCCCGACTCTGATCTGTACGACACGGCTGACCGAGAGCGGCGCTCTGGGTTGCGTGCGCCCCTGCTATCGTCGCACCCAGCCGTGCGGGGAGAGTGCAGCCATCAGCGACGACATGACCGTGCCATCCATCCGTGGCGAGCTCCGCGCATCTATGGCGTACCGGAGTGGCCGACCCGTCCTCTTCACGGTGGCCGCCATCAACGTGGTGAGCGGACTGGCGGAGCTGTTGGTCCTCGCTCCACAGATCGGCGGGCGCGACGCGGAACTGCTCCGTCGCTGCGCGCTCCCCCTGGCCGACGTCGGAGCCGACTGTTCGCCCTACCCGCCGCTCGCCGAGGTGGTGCTGCGGCCGCTGACCTGGATGTCGCCCATCCAGGCGGCGCTCGCCATGACGGTGGTCTCGCTCGTCTTCCTGGTTCTCGGCGTCTGGCTGGAGACCCGGGGCAGCGCCACGATCGACCGGGTGCTTGTCGGGATCGCCGTGCTCTCGTTCGGCCCGGTGGTGCACGAGTTGATCCTCGGCCAGACCACGCTGCTCATCGCGGCGGCGCTGTATCCCCTCGTGAGGCGCCGGGACGCGTTCCCAGCCGGGATCCCGCTCGGGATCGCGCTGGCGCTTGCGCCAAAGCCGATGCTGCTGCCCGTGCTCGCCTGGGCGCTGGTCTGGCGGCCTCGTGGCCTCCTGGCCGGTTTGGCGACCGCGGCGGGGCTGTCGTCCGTCGGGGTCGCCCTGCTCGGCGTGGGTCGGTACATCGACTGGGCGTCGGTGGCGACCGGGCTCGGGCACGTGTCGCTCACCGGCGATTTCGCCCAGGGCAATTTCTCGCTGTTCAGTCACGGCATCACGCCGCCCATGCTCGCGCTCGGCGCGGTGGTCGGCCTGGTCACCCTTTGGGTGATCTCGCGCGACGAGTCCCGGGGGTTCGTGGCCGCGCTCTTCGCGGGCCTGCTGGTCGCCCCTTACTCCATGCTCTATGCCCCGTCGATCCTGCTGCTCGGGCTGCGGCCGGCCCTCGCCTTCGCCCCCCGCGCGACGCGCCTCCTGGCCCTGGTCGCCAACCCGGCGATCCTGTTCATGTTCGGGCTGACCGCGTGGAGCCTGGTCGGTCTGGCGGTGTGTGTGCCCCTGCCGGTCCGCCGGATGGTTGGGATGCCGGCCGGACGGCAATGAGCCCGGGGCTTCCGTCGTGGATGTCTCAAACGGCGGCGCTACCACGGATAGATGGGGGCGCACGTGGATGCCAGCGATGGTGCGGGCGGTGTGCTACGGGCAGGGCGCCCCTGGCGAGCAGACTGTGGCGATCCGAAGCACGTTGTTCTCAGGTCCTCCCGGATACACCTGCGAAAGATCCGCCCCGCCCCCGTAGGAGATCGTGTACGACACGATCTGCCCATCGCCGCCGATTTGCGACGTACCGTTTGACGTGATCTGCATGTTGTCGCTGGGGCCATACAGCACGCCGGCCATTTGCAGGTTCGGATTGCCGGCCAGCTTGATCACCTGATTGCCCGAGGTACTGCAGGGCGGGACCACCGGCGTGTGATCCGCATTGAAGCAGGTGGGATCGGGGCGCACCATCACCGTGAGTACCCATCCCTGGGGAGTGTCGATCACGTTCGAGTTGGCATCGGACGCAGCGGTTGCGTACGAAGTGCCGACCGGGAGGACGGATCCTGTGGAGGGATCGAGCTTCACGTCGCCAACGTTCAAGAGCACGGTCGAGCCGCTGCTTCCGGTGCTGAAGTCGTGGCTCGGGGCGCTCTCCGGAAACACCAGCACGACACCGGGATCGCCGCTCACGACGCCGCCCGCCAAGAAGTTCCCGCTGCCCACGTTCAGCCCGCTGTTGAAGTAGTACGCACCAGGCTCAAGGTAGGCTCCTATCCCGCCCGCGCCCCCGCCCGTCACGGAGAAGGCAGCACTGTAGGTGCCAGGCTTGTAGCAGGTCCATGTCACGCCCGGTGTGGCGTCGACCAAGCTCGTGGGCAGGTAGCTCGATCCCGTGGCGGTCGTGGAGCAGGAGCCATCCACACCCCCGCTTTGGGAGGCGAATGTGGCGGCATACGCTTGTGGGAAGGAGTAGTTGGGGTCCTTGATCAGGCTGCTGATCTTGTGCCCCTGAGGCAGGCCAGTCGCGGGATCTTGGTACCAGTACTGGCTGAGCGTGGTGGGGAGCGCCTGGTAGGTGTCGATGTAGTACCCCTGCACAAGCTTGATCTGGGATGGTTTGGAGCCCGTATTCGGCGACGTGCAGGCCGTGGTGTTGGTCCCGACATCTCCCCGCCCAATGGTGAGAATGGTCCCGTCAGTGCCGCTCCCGGATACGCTCAGGTCAATGGGGTTCCCCCCGCCGCTGCAGAGGTTGCCTCCGGGTTGGAGGGTCATCAGGGCGTATTGTGCCTTCGGGTAGCTCTCTGCAACCGAGGCGACGGTGGGGTTCCACACGGGCGCTCCCGCACTGCACCCGCTGCCCGGAACCAGGCAGACGAGGTTGCCAAAGGTCAGCGCAAAGCCAGGCTGCGAGATCGTCACCTTCACCGCCCGATCCCCATACGACGCCGGCGGATAGGGGGTGGTGATCGCCACGGTATGACCGGCGATCGGGCCAGGAGGTGTGTACGTCGTATTGGTAGTCGACCAGACGTAGGGCGGGCCGGAGGATGGGAAGGATATGGATGTGGCGCTGCAGTCCAGTGGCGATTGCGACCCGCCGAGTTCGCGCACCAATAGGTTGTACGCGTCGCATTGTGCCCGAGGATAATCCGCGGGGCTGACGGGTCTCTGGGGCCCGCTGCTCGTCACATCCTGCAGGTCTTGTGCGCCGGCCAGAGCCGCAGCATCTGCCACGCTCCGCTGATAGCGCTGAACGGCATAGACACGCGCCACGTCGAGGACGAGCGCCCCGATGAGCAGCAGGGCGACCAGCGACAACGCGAAGAGCACGATGACCTGACCACGCTCGCCGTCTTGACTGTGCGCGTGGGCGATGGTCTCTCGCAGACGAAGACCGAGTCGGCTCATGGTGTCGGCTCCATCCGGAACTGCGCCGTGCTCGACAGCGTGATCGCGTTGTTGGCGAAGCCCGGCAGATACTGCATGCCAGGGAAGAAGACCGGAACCGTGTGCACGATCTTGATGGTCACGTGATAGACCGCCTGGTTGTCATTGGGCGGACATCCCTCGTGGGTCCAGGACTTCCCGTTGACCACTATTCCGGTGACGGGGTCGTAGTCCTGCACCCAGGCCACTGCCACACCCTCGGTGTTGAACGTGGCCACGGCAGCGTCGGAGGACTTCGGGGTCACCGACCAGGCCGACGAAGGCGGGTAGGCAATGAGCGACGAGCTGCCCGCGATGAGTTGCGCCTCGCCGAGCACGGCGGCTGCCGCGGTTCCGCTGGAGCCAGCCGAGATTCCGCACGCCTGCTGCGTGGCCGCCCACCGGCCTGTGTCGCGCACGACCTGGGTCAGCGTGTTCTGCGCCCAGAAGATCACCCCGAACTGGATGATGCCCCCGAGGATGGCGACCAGCACCGGCAGCACGAGCGCGAACTCCGCGACGCTCTGGCCATTCGCCAGTCGGCGCCGACCGATCCGCCGACGCCCCTGCGCGCCAGTGCCGGCCCAATCGAACATCAGTCACGGCCTCCCGGGCCCGCCGGCCGGACGGAATCCCCCGTTCGTCCTAGGCCCCTGCAGCCGAATAGTGGGGGGACGTCCTAACAGGCAGCCTTGCAGAGTGCGCCGGCGCACCGGGTCAGCCGCGGGGCCCGCGACGTCAGCCGTTCGGGTATCGGTACCGCACGAACACCTGCACGTTAGGTCGGGAAGTCGCGCGACCAGTTCGCGTCGGCCAGCTGCCAGGGGGTACTTGCCGAGAGCTGGTCCTCCAGCGCCGTCGGTGGGGTCACGTACGGCTGGCCGGGTCTCAGGTCGAGGCTGAGCGTGTTCTGGAACACGTGCGAGGTGATGCGGCCGCCCGCGAACGTCACGATGCCGTAGGTGCCGGCGAACCCGCCGGTGGGGCGCAGCTCGGCGGGGTCCTCGGCCAGGACCAGGTAGCGGCGCTGGCCGGTCCAGCCCGCGATGGCGGGCAGGATCGTGTCGGCGCGCACATAGGCGGCGAGTGGTGGTCCGAACTGGTCCACGCGCCGTTGGAGGCTCGCGGCGGCGCTCTCGAGGGGGCCGGCGAGGCCGGTGGGCGGGAGCGTGGCGAGGGCGTCGCGGGCCGCGTGGACGACCGCGGAGGCGTCGGCAGCCTGCGTGGTGGAGGTCGCCATCAGTTCGACCAGGTTCCCCCCAAGCCCGTCGCGCCCGACGCGCGAGGTCCTGCGCGGCGTCCAGGTCAGCTCAGGCCCGGCGAGCTGTGGTTCGGTCGCCTCGGGCGCAAGGTCCCACGGCGCGGCGAGCTCCGGGCCAACGGTTGACCGAGCCAGTGACGCGTCGCCCCCGAAGTCGCGGGCCACGTACCGCGGGCAGGTCAAACAGTCGGCCGACAGGCAATAGCGCGGCGGCCGTCCGACATCGGGGCCCGCACACGGCCACGTCGGCAGCTGCCGTGATGCCGAGGCGGTGAACCTGCTGCGCCGCCGCCACACGTGCCGGCGCCGAGGACTTCGGGATCGCGCCGGTCGATGCGATGGCCGTCACCGTGCGTTCGGTTGGCGCGCTCGGCTCGGTCGACTGCGTGACGAAGCCACGTACCATGGCCACTCAACAGCTGCAGGAGCCAAAGCGTTGGTCGCGGGTCGGCTGGCAGAACTTGACTGGCGACGCGTTCTCGTTCGCACCGTTGTCGGCTGCGAACTGCTGTTCGGCGTGTTCCGCGGTGCGTTCTTGCTGGGCTATTGGCCGGGGGTCCTCGCCCTGGCCATGCACGCCGACCACGCCATCCACATGGTTCAGGCCCGTCGGGTGCTCGCAGGCCTACCGCCGTACCTCGGGTGGAAGTTGTCGGATCCGTTCGCCTGCATCAACCTGTCGCTGCTCGTGGCGCTCGTGGCGCCGGCCTCTGCGCCCTATCTGTCCCAATGGCTGCCGTATTCCGCCGCATCCTGACGCCCATCCGCGTCCGTGCGATCCGCGACGGCCTCTCCGTCCTCGGCGTGATCGCACTCGTCTGGGTCGTCCTGTACGCGCACCCGGACGACGTGCATGCCTATTGGTCGTTCAGTCCGGCGGATCCCTACAGCTCGAGCATCGGTGGCGCGAACGCCTTCCTCTACAGCCCCGTCGCGGCGCTGGTCGCCCTGCCGTTCCACCTGCTGCCGTTCGAGGTGGTGCGACTGCTGCTGGTCGCGGTCGATGTCGCCTGCCTGCTGTATCTCGCGGGGCCGTGGGGGTTCGCGCTGCTTGCTCTTCCGCCGATCTTCGCAGACGTGGCCGCCGGCAACATCCACATCCTGCTCGGCACCGCGATCGCGGTGGGCTTCCGCTACCCGGCGACCTGGGCGTTCGTGCTGCTCACCAAGGTCACCCCGGGGGTAGGGGTGCTCTGGTTCGCGGTGCGGCGCGAGTGGCGCAACCTCGCGCTGGCAGGCGGGGTGACCGCAGCCCTGGGATTGGCGTCCGCGATGCTGCTCCCCGGATGGTGGCCGGCATGGATCGCGACGCTCAGGTCCAGTACGGGCTCGGTGGTGACCGCGCCCGTCCTCACGAACGCGCCGCTCGTGGCTCGCCTCGTGGCATCCGCCGCCATCGTCACCTGGGGTGCCCTGACGGGCCGCCGCTGGACCGTGGCGCTGGCCGCGACGCTGGCGCTTCCCGCCGTGTGGGTGATGGGTTCCTCGATGCTGATCGGCGCGATCCCGTACCCGCGCCTTCGGCCTGCGGTCCATGACCTCCGGCGCTCGGCCCGCCGTGCCTCAGGCTCATGGCCGCCGCGGTGGTGGCGACAGCGCGTCTCCTGATCGGAAGCTGCGGTCGCGTCGGTCGGGGAGCGGTGTTCGTGGGGTTGGGGCTGCCGGGTGCCGTTCGCGTTGAACGGCTAGCATGCCGTGGCGTCAGCTCTGAGTGGCTGGCCGACCGCAACGCACCATCGAGGCCCCCGTTGGTCATCGTCGTCATGCCGGCGTACAACGCCGCGAAGACCCTCGAGCGCACCTACCACGACATCCCCCGCGACGTGGTGGACCGGATCATCCTGGTCGACGACGTGTCGCGCGACGAGACCGTGGAGATCGCGCAGCGCCTGGGCCTGGACGTGGTGGTCCACCCGCAGAACCGCGGATACGGCGGCAACCAGAAGACCTGCTACCGGGAGGCGCTGGCGGCGGGCGCCGACGTGGTGGTGATGGTCCACCCCGACTACCAGTACGACCCCACCCGGATCCCGGCGGTGATCGCCCCGATCCTGGAGGGTCGGGCGGACATGGTGTTGGGCTCGCGCTTCCTGGGCGATCCGCTGGCGGGGGGCATGCCGCCCTGGAAGTGGCTGGCCAACCACTTCCTGACCGACATGGAGAACCTCGCGTTCGGCCTGCACCTGTCCGAGTACCACACGGGGTTCCGCGCGTACTCGGCGCGCCTGCTGCGGGCGGTGGCGTGGGAGCGCAACAGCGACGACTTCGTCTTCGACCAGGAGTTCGTGGCGCAGGTGGTGGCGGCCGGGTTCCGCATCACCGAGGTGGCGGTGCCGACCCGGTACTTCCGCGAGGCGTCGTCGGTAGGGTTCCGCCGCTCAGTGAGGTACGGGTTTGGGACGCTGGGCGTGGTCGCGCGGTTCGTGCTGCACCGGCGGGGCCTGCGGCGGGACGCGCGGCTGGTGCCGCGTGCCGCGGAGTCGAAGCGGACGGCCTCGCCGTGAACGGCCGCCTGCGAGCCCTGGTCGGCTTCGGCGTCAGCCTGCTGATCGTCGCGTTCCTGCTCTGGGAGATCGACCTGGGGCGGGTGGTGGCGGTGCTCGGCCGGAGCCGGGTCCAGCTGCTGCCGCTGATCCTGGTGCCGTTCGCGGTGGACCTCTCGCTGCGCACGGTGCGCTGGCACGTCCTGCTGGCCCGCGAGCCGCGACCGGGCTATCGCGGCACGTTCACCTACCTCGTGATCGGCTACCTGGCCAACAACATCCTCCCCGCGCGCCTGGGCGAGCTGGTGCGCGCGCACCTGCTCGGAACGCGCGAGGGCGTGGGCCGCAGCCGCGCGCTCGGGTCGATCGCGATGGAGCGCGCGCTCGACGTGGTGGCCGCGGCCGCGCTGGGGGCGATCGCCTGCTCCGCCTCGGGGATCCACGGTGCGATCGTGGTCACCTTGGCACTGATCGCCATCGGGGCAGGTGCGGTGGTGGCGCTGGTCGCGCTGCTGCCGCACGCGGTGGTGCGCCGCTGGCTCGACGTGCTGGTCGCGCGCGCCCCGGCCGGGATGCCGGCCCGGATCGCCGACATCGTCAGCCGCTTCGTCCACGCCCTGCTCGACGCGGCGACCCCCTGGCGGGTGCTGGTCGCGCTGGCCTTCTCGTTCGCGGCCTGGCTGGCCACCTCC
>JAKAMV010000524.1 GCA_021812735.1 Chloroflexota bacterium
ATCCGCGTGCGCAGATGCCTTGACCACCACGCCGCCGTAGGCGGCCGGGACGTTCTCGGCGGCCGGGATGTCCACCGTGGCCACCTGCGTGGAGGTCTTGGCATCCGTCACGTAGACGACGCCGGCATCGCCCTCCCCCAGTCCCACCTTGGCGACGATGGCGCTCACGTTGTCCTCGCGGGAGACGACGTTGGCGTCGAACCTGGTCGCGAAGTCCGCTCCGTAGGCCGGCAGCGCGCTGACCTTGGCCAGCCACTGCACGGTGTACTTCTGGATCGGAACGGCGTCCGAGCAGGCGATGATCTTGACGCCGCTCCTGGCGAGGTCCACCGGCGACGCGATCCCGGCCGGATTGGCGACCGGGACGATGACCGTCAGCTTGTTGCCCGCGAAGACCGACATGGCCCCGGCCGCCAGGCCCGCGGCCACGAGCTTCTGGGGATTGGCGGTGTCGGCGGACAGGAACACGTCCGCCGGGGCGCCCTGCTCGATCTTGGTCTCGAGAGCCGCCGACGAGTCCGTGGACGCGGTGACGGTCAGGCCGGGGTTCTCCGCCTCGTAGGCGGTGGCGGCCTTGTCCAGCGCCGATGCGAGCGAGGCGGCGGCGTAGACCTGGAGCTCGACGGCAGGAGCCGACGTCGCGGCCGCGGCGGAGCCGGCGGCGGGCGAGGCGGCGGCAAGCGAGGCGGCGGAGCTCCCGGAGGAGCAGGCGGCGACGGTCAGCGCGAGGAGCGTGACGGGCAGGAGGCGTCGGCGGCGCACGAGCGGGGTATCTCCATGTGGGTTACGAGGACGGGATCTCGACGATCACGTTGGTCGCCTTGACCAAGCACACGACCTCCCGGCCCACCTCCAGCCCGAGGTCGTCCACGGACTCGGCGGTGAGCAGCGAGACGAGCCGGTGCGGCCCGGCCTGGACCTCCACCACGGCCGCCACCGCGTCCCGCTCCACCCGGGTCACGATCCCGGGGAAGCGGTTGCGGGCAGACTGGGCGACGACCGGCCGATCGGCGACGGCACGGCGGCGCTCCGCGAGCAGGCGCGAGACCTCGGCGAGGTCCACCAGCCGCTGGCCTCCCTCGGAGCGCGTGGTCGTCAGCCGGCCGTCGGACTCCCAGCGGCGCAGCGTCTCCACGGACACGCCGAGCATCTCGGCGGCCAGTCCGACGCGGATCAGGGTGCTCGGCTCAGGGTCGGGAGCGGTCATCGCCCGCAGGATCGCAGATCGAAGCCTTGCATGTCTAGAGATACAACCGACTGATCTGAGGTTCTGTCGCGCCGTGCGCGACCGTCCGGGGTCAGCCCTGGCCCTGGAGCAGGCTGAGCGCCTGGAGCAGCTGCGCGTCGCCGGACGCCGCGAGCTGGGCGGCCGTCATGCCCTGCACGACGTCGGGCGTGAGCGGCGCCACCTTGGCGCCGAGCGGCACGGGGTAGTCCGGCTCCAGGCCCTCGTGCCAGATCGGGCGGCCGTTGCGGGTCAGCCAGCGCTCCGTGCCGATGCGCAGCACCGACCCGTCGGCAAGCTTGAACTGGCCCAGCACGGTGCCGGTCCCGAAGGTCTTCTCGCCAACGACCTTGGCGCGCCCGGCGTCCTGGATGCACCCGGTGACGATCTCGGCGGCGCTGGCGGTGTTGCCGTTGGCGAGCACCACCAGCGGGATGCTGGTGGCGATGCCCCCCGGCGTGATCGGGATGTTCTGGACGGCCCCGCTGCGGTCCACGCTCTGGTAGACGGTCCCGCTCGCGACGAACGCACTGGCAACGGCCACGGCCTCGTTCACGTAGCCCCCGCCGTTGTCGCGCAGGTCGAACACGATGGCGGTGGCGCCGGCCTTCTGGGCCGCCTCGATGGCGCCGACGACCGCCTTGCCCGCGCCGGTCGCGAACGAATCCAGCCGGATGAACGCGATCGTGCGGCCGGGGATCATGGTCCAGGACGAGAGCGGCAGGTCGTACTTGCGGCGCGTGATCGTCACGTTGAAGTTGGGCGTGCCGGCGCGCACGATGGTGAGCGTCACCTGGGTGCCCGCCGGGCCGCGGATCGAGGCCACGATCTGGTCCTGCGTCTGGCCAGTGGTGGGCTTGCCGTCCACGGCGATGACGCGGTCGCCCCGCTGCAGACCGGCCTCCAGGGCTGGGGTGTTCGGGAACACCCTGCCCACCACGATGCCGCCCTTGCCGTCGTCGGGCGCCACCTGGACGCCGATCCCGACGAAGGTGCCGGACAGCGACTGGTCCATCGCGGCCGCCTCCGCGGCGGTCATGAACGAGGTGTGGCCGGAGTCGCCCACCGCGCTCACGATCCCCTGGATCGCCGAGTAGGCGAGCTGCTGGTTGTCGAGGCTCTTGGCGTCGACATAGTTGTTCTGGATGTCTTGCCACGCCTGCTCGATCAGCGCCAGCTCCTGGTCCGGCGTCGGCGAGCCCGACGGGCCGGCGGCGGCCGAGGCCGCGGGGGCCGACTGGCCCTCGGCGCTGCCCGCCCCGCCCGAACCGGCCTGGCCGACGGCGAGGCCACTCGCGAACATGACGATCGCGAGGACCGGCGCGAGGACGGCCACCAGGATCCGCGGGACGCCGGCGGCGGACGCGTGGCGCGACGGCGGGGGCGGGGGCGGGCCGCTGCCCTCGGGCGGGCCGGGAGGCTGAGCGGCGACGGGGGTGGGAGCCTCGGGGGGCGGCGGGGGGGCGGCGGGTTGCCGGGCGGAGGGTTCGGTCATAGTGGTTCGCAGATCCGGCAGGGGCCGCAACAGAGTCGGCCGCGTCAAGCATGCGGCAAACGGCCGCGGCGCGAGTCGGTGGGGCGGCGGGGGCGCGGTGGGCGGGGCGCGGCCCGGCTCAGGGCTCCCGGACGAGCCGGCGCGCTGCCAGCGTGGCCCGCACGAAGTGCCGCAGGTGGTGCAGCGGCCGCACGTGGCTCGGCGCGCTGCCGTAGATGGTGGACACCGGCACCCAGGCAACGGTCCAGCCTCGGCGGATGCACACCGCGATCATCTCCACCTCGAACTCGAAGCCGGCCTCGCGGCTGTCCGCCATGGCCGCCATCAGGCGCCGGCCGAGCAGCCGGTAGCCGGACTGGTTGTCGGGAATGTCCCGACCGACCGCCCACGAGAACGCGGCCCCGCCGAGCGTGTTCGAGACGCGCCGGACCGGCGGCATCCGGGTGAAGTCGCGCCGGCCGATGACGAGCTCCGGGCGTGCCAGGGGCGTCGCCGCGCCGGCTGCTCCCCCGCCGCCCTCGTACGCTGCGAGCAGGCGCGGGATCTCGTCCGGGTCGTGCTGGCCGTCGGCGTCGAGGGTCACCACGGCGTCGTAGCCCTCCGCCAGCGCGCGCCGCAGGCCAATCCGGAGCGCGGCGCCCTTGCCCTGGTTTGGCCGCTGGGGCAGCACGACCGCGCCCGCGGCCAGCGCCCGCTCCGCCGTGTCGTCGGTCGAGCCGTCGTCCACCACGAGGACCGGCAGGTGCCGTCGGGCGCGGGCCACGACCGCGCCGACGCGGGGCCCCTCCTGGTGGGCGGGGATCAGCGCCAGGACGCGCGGCGAGAGGCGGGAACCGGTCACTTGATGGCGAAGGTGAGGCTCTTCACGATGGGCTGGCCGTTCGTGAGCAGGCTGCCGAAGCCCGTGCCGTCGAAGGAATCCAGGTCAACGATCACCGTGCCCTGGTTGGGCACGTCCACCAGGTACAGGCGCAGCTTCTCGTCGCCGGCAAGCCACCAGCCCAGCCCCACCGAGGGCCGGTAGAACAGCGGCACCGTCGGCAGGCCGTTGGCGAACGGGCACGTCTGCGTCCACGAGGTGAGGATGCTCACGTCGATCTGCGTGGCGGGCAGGCCTGCGACGGTCACCATCGCCGGCGCCGAGACGTTGAGCCCCTTGAGGGAGCGGATCCAGGCCACCAGGCCCTGCGCCGTCGCGGACACGCCGGGCTGCGGCGTCGCGGGGCAGCTCGCGTCCTGCGCCAGCGGCTGCGGGTTGTGGAACACATGCACGCCGTTGTTCGGATCGGTGGCCGGGACGAGGTTGAAGTAGTCCGCCACGTCGGTCTGGTTCGCCCACCCGGCCGGGACCGTGTACGTGGTCGTGGGCTGGAACGAGACGGTCGTGTGGACGCCGGGCGACAGCGTGGGCAGGGCCGAGCCGGTCGGGCTGGCGCCGGCGCTGCCGCTGGAGACGAAGGAGCAGCCCGCGACGGCGGGGACGAGCAGGAAAGCGACGGTCATGGTCGCCAGGCGGCGATTCACGCTGGATTGCCTCCGCGACGGATCGGATTGGGATCGGGATGAGGTGGCGTGCCGGCGCCCATTGTCGCCCGGCCGGGGCCCCAACACCGGGCTCCGCGCGCCGTGCGCCGAACGGCCCGGGAGAGCCCATCGGCCAAGACGGTCGGGCGGTCGGCTCGCTGGTGCGGGATCGTCGCCGCCGGTCGTTCCGGAGGGGCGAGCGGCACGCCCGCGCTCAGGCGCGCCCGGCCAGGGCCGGGGCGAGGATGGCGATCTGGTCCGGCGACACCCGGCAGCAGCCCCCCACGAGCTCGGCGCCCAGCCCCCGCCAGCGCCGCGCGGCCGCGGCGTCCACGCGGTCCAGGCCAAAGCCCGTCCAGCGGCGGGCCACGGCGTCCCAGCCCTCGCCGCTGTTGGGATAGACGGCGATAGGCAGCGCGGTGACGGCCCGGATCCGCCCGACGAGCTCGTCGAGGTGCTCGGGGGCCGTGCAGTTGACACCCACCGCCACGATCCCGGGCCGGCCGTCAACGGCCGCGACGCCCTCCTCCACCGGGGCGCCGCTGCACAGGCGGCTGCCGTCGCGGCACGAGAAGCTGACCCACGCGGCCGCGCCCGCGACCTCGGGCAGCAGCTCCGCGACCGCCGCCGCCTCCTCGACCTCGGGGATGGTCTCGACGGCGAGCACGTCGGCGTCGGTGGCGGCCAGCACGGCCAGGCGGTCGCGATGGAAGTCGCGGAGCTGGGCTACGCTCCGGCCGTAGTTCCCGCGGTACTCGGAGCCGTCGGCGAGCATCGCGCCGTAGGGGCCTACCGAGGCGGCGACGAACCGCCGGACCGGCGGACGGTCGGCGGCGGCGTCCTCGGCCTCCACCTGACGACGGGCCCGGATGGCGAGGTCCACGCTGGCGCGCAGGAGGGCCGACGCCCCGGCGTGGTCGATCCCGCGGGCGGCGAAGCCCTCGAAGGTCGCCTGGTAGCTGGCGGTGGTCGCGACGCGGGCCCCCGCCCGGTAGAAGGCCAGGTGCGCGGAGACGATCGCCTCTGGGTCGTCGGCGAGCAGCCGGGCGGACCAGAGCCGATCGGCGAGGTCGGCGCCCTGCGCCTCCAGTTGGGTTGAGAGGCCGCCGTCGAGCAGGATCGGGTCGCCTGACCCCAGGGCGGCGCGGAAAGCAGTGGCGTCCATGGCGTGGATGGTGCCACCTCGCGCGAGTCCTGACACGGCGGCGCCGAGGGCGCGCGCTCGGGGGCGGTGCGGCCACGGCAGGGGCGGCACGGCACCTATTCTGTCGCTTGCGCAAATGCGCAAATGCGTGTAGGGTCGCGATCGGGCTGGCGACCCAGGTCGCCACCGGCCGCAGTCCATCCCTCCGCTCCACCCGTGTTTCCCGCCGGCTCGCCGCCGGCCCATCGGAGAACCCTCGCATGGCCATCAAGAACGCCTCCGTCACCCTCGAGGGCGACGGCCTCCGCTTCGTCGGCAGCGTCGGCAGCGGCCACCAGATCGTCCTCGACGACGGCAACGGCGACACGGGCGCGCGCCCGGCCGAGCTGCTGCCGCTCGCGCTGGCGGGCTGCACCGCGATGGACGTGATCTCGATCCTGCGCAAGAAGCGCCAGGACGTGCGCGGCTACACGGTGGAGACCGCGGGCGTGCAGATGGACGCGCACCCCCACGCCTACACCCGGATCGACGTGACGCACGTGGTGACCGGCGTCGGCGTGGACCCGGCGGCCGTGGCGCGCGCCATCGAGCTCTCGGCCACCAAGTACTGCTCGGTCGGCGCCACCCTCGCCACCGGGATCACGGAGCTCCACCACAGCTACCGGCTCGTGGACGCGGTGACCGGCGCGGAGTCCTCGGCCGAGGTCCTGGTGGAGGGGCCCGGCAACGAGATCACGATGCCGGCCGAGGCCTGACGGTGGCGAACCAGCAGCAGCGGAAGGGGTTCGCCCGCGCGGTCGCGCCCACGGCCGACGCCCGGGCGGGGTCGTCCGCCGCCGGAACCTCGGCGCCCCGGGCGAAGGCCCCCGCGACCCGCGCCAAGTCGCCGGCCAGGGCAACCCACGGCGGGATGAACGCGTGGACGGCCAGCGGACGCAGCCTCGTGCAGAAGAACCGCAGTTGACGCGATGACCTGCCCCGCCTGGATGACCGCGCGGTTCCGCCTCCACATCCTGCTCTGGACGGTGCTGTCCGGGCTCGCCTACGGGCTCGTGACGGCGATCATCCCGAACCCGGTCTTCGGCCGAGAGGTGCCGCCCACCAGCGCGTCGATCGCCATCTGGCTGATCTCCGCGCCGCTGATGGGGATCATCGGGGCCACCTACTCCGCGCCGTGGCTGCCGGCCACCTCGCCGATCGTCCTGCTCGGCGGTGAGGGCGTCGCCGGCCCGACACCCGCCGGCGCGCTGGCAGCGGGCGCGGTCGTCGAGGACGAGCGCGCGGGCTGGCTGGGCGGGATCGCGTCGTTCGGCACGTTCCTCGCCATCGGCTGCCCGGTGTGCAACAAGATCGCCCTGGTCCTGCTCGGGACGAGCGGGGCGCTCTCGGTCTGGGCGCCGATCCAGCCGATCGTCGGCGCGGTGTCGCTCGCGCTGCTCCTCGGGACCGTCGCGTGGCGGCTCCGGATGCGCGCCACCGGGGCGACCTGCGCGGTTTGACCCGGGGCTGGCCCGCTCCGGGCGGGTCGCCGGGAACGCCCGACCTCGCCGGGATGGCGTACGGCTTGCCGCCGGCCGCCTCGACGCTGGCGAGGGCGTCCTTCCAGGAGTCCCGGATGCCGATGGAGAAGCCTGCCGGGTTGGGCCGCACGTCGGCGCCCTGCGCCTGGGCGTCGGCGAGCAGGTACTCCGGCTTGCGCCCCTTGTTGCCGCCGCACGCGAGGCCGCTGTTGCAGTCCTCGCGCTTGGCCTAGGTCCCTACTGGCCGTCCGGCCGTTTCGGCGTCCGGCGATGGTACCGCTCGGCCGTCCCCT
>JAKAMV010000525.1 GCA_021812735.1 Chloroflexota bacterium
GCAGAGCCCTGGCGGCCCGGGTGTCCTCGTCCCACAGCCGCTTGACGGACTCCGACCAGCCGGCGGCCTTCTGGACCTCGTCGATGACGAGCACCGAGCCGCGGGGACCCGTGTCCAGGCGGGCGGCCTCCCACTGCTGCGCGATCCACTCCGGGCCCCGGAGCGTGGGCTCGTCGGCGCTCACGAAGCGGACCGGCGCCGCCACGGCCCCGACGGCCTGGGCGACGAGCGTGGACTTGCCCACCTGGCGCGGGCCGGCGATCACCTGGATAAACCGCCGGGGCTCGGCGAGGCGTCGGGCGAGCTCGGCGGCCTGCGGCCGGCGGTAGGGCGACCCGGCATCTGTACTACTCACCATGTTGAGTAGTCTTGCTCAGGATCGCGCGCAGTGCAAGAACCCGCCCCCGTGAGGCTGCGAGAGAGCGTGCCAGCACCGTCGTCACCATCAGTGGGTCGTGTTCATGCCGCCTACGAGTCACCTGCCACGGGACGGGATCGCGGTCACCGAGCAGGCGTGTGCGGCCACCAGACCGCCGACTCAGGGTCGCGGGGTCGGTGACGAAACGGCATGGGCATTCAGCGTCCGCTGGAGGTCGTCGACCGTACCTGTGAGCATGTCGACCTTGTTGGTGAGGTCCTGGACGAGGCTCTCGACCTGCATGACTTCGCCGGCGTCGCTGTTTGTCGGAACGCGTTGGGCAACGCGGTCGGGCAGCCCGTCGAACTGGAGGAACACGACGAGGCCGCCGGCTAGGACCATGGCCTGGAGCAGCACGATGAACTGGAGGAGGAAGCGCAGATCGTCGTGGCGGCGGGTGGCGACGTCGACCTCGGCGACGGTCGGGCCCGGCTCGGCCACGGGCGATGCGAGACCTCCCGCGGACGGGATCTGGTCGGTCATGTGGTGTCCCCCTGGATGGCTACACGTTTCTAAGAAGCAGCGTCCGGGATCTGATGAGCCCGGTCAATGGGACGATCACACTGTCGGGGGACGTTGCCCGAAGCGGGACTGGCATGGCTCACGCTAGCTGCTCATGGTGGCGTCGGAACCGTGCCGCCGTCGGTGGTGGGCTACCCCGTCCGCTGCGGAACATCCACGGGCAGATTGTCGGGAGCCTTCGAGCCACGGGCTGGGCGACCAGGCGCCTCGGGTGGCCGCCCGCGGTGTCGGCCCGGCGCGATGAACCTCGGATCCGGTGCCCCCGCTGACACGAGTGCCTCAGGAGACATCACCGGGGCGCCGGTCGGCCCCCTACACGCAGGTAGCCTGCGTGTTCGACCACTCGAGCTGGACCTTCGAGCCGCCGACCGTCTTCGTCTTCCAGCTGCACAGGTCGCCGATCTCGGCGTTGTTGGGTGACAGTCCGCATCACGACGCGGCATGGTGGGGGCACGACAGCTGCGGCGGGCTGATCGTTTCCGAGCGGAACCGTCGTCGGCCTGGCGTCGCCGCGACGGTCGGCCTCGCGCAGCCCACATCAAGGTCGAGGTGCGTCCGTCGCGCTGCGACCGTCGAGAGTGCCCGGGGTGTGGCTCGAGGTCGTCTGCTCTTCCTGCCTCTTGACTCGGTTGCGGGCCGAGCCACGCCGACCTACTGCGTGACCTTGACGCGGAGGACGGAGCAGACCCCCATCTCGAGGTCCTTGGCGCCGTCGTGATGGCCACGCCTGCTGGTGCCGATGATGAGGGCGACGAGGACGTGGACGGAGAGGTAGATGAGAGACCACATCGGTCGATGCTACCGGGCTGATCTGAGCACGAATCGGGGTTTCTGACCCCCACGGGCAGGACGTTGAGGATCGCGACGGTGACGCGGTCCGCAACGCGGCTCGCAACGCGGTCCGCAACGGGCGAGGCGGCAGAAGGGTGACGATGGGCACGACAGGCAATCGTGCGACGGGCGGGCGAGTCGCGAAACCCTACCTCTGCGCGCGGACGCGGATCACCGCCTCTCGTGCGGCTGTTCACCGGGGTGGGGGAGACGCCCTGCGTGATCTTCGGGCCCGACGACGTGCGGCTGGCCCACGGCGCCGACGAGCGCGTGCCGCTGGCCGAGGTGGAGGCGTGCGCCCGCGTGCTGGCGGCGTGGGTCGTCGACGAGCTCGGGGCCTGACGAGGGTTCAGGCGCGGGCGTCGCGGTCGGAGCTCGCCCCTCTGGTCAATCAGGGGACCGGGCTCTCCGGCGACGCCGCTCCGCCGGTCGAGGGCGCCTCGCCCAGCGCCAGGTCGTAGGCGCCGTCAACCCAGGACATCGGCACCCGGATCTCGTAGGCGGTGCCGTCGTCGGCAGTGCCGGTCATGGTCGCAACCGCGTACGCCCATTCGACTTCGCTCTGCCAAGCCACCTTCACGTCGTGAAGTCGAATGCCCCCGTAGTCGCGGATGGCATTGGCGATGTCGACCGATGCGTTGACGCGGGGGGACACCATGGCGGCGATGGCGGTCGAATCGCGGTTTCCCAACGCCGCGAGATAGTCGGTGACCACACGATCCCGGGCGGCCTGTCCCGTGGCTGGCGTGGAGGCCGACGGAAGGATCGAGCAGGCGGCGACGATCAGGACCAGCCCGACCGCCGCCATCAAGTGCCGCAACAAGGCACTACGTCCGATACGAATAGAACCAGTCACCGGCCCACAGGCTCTGCAGTTCCGATAGCGGCCGGTTGAGCGTGTCGTTCGAGTGGTACGTCATGCAGATCTCGCTGCTCGTTACCTTGGTGACGATCAGGGAGTGGACATCGTGCGGGTTGACCGGGATCGGCTCCCCGGCCGTTGCGAGCGGTGAGGCGAGGCCGAGGGCGCGATGCGGGCGCTGCCGGTTGTAGTGCTCGACATAGGTCCGGAGCGTGAAGGGTTCAGTTTCCCGATTCGGGTCCTCCCACACTGGTACAAGCGATCCCCGTAGACGAAGGAGCTCCCGCCGATTCGGTCACCTCGGGCGAATGCCTTCGCAGAGCGGTTCGTGCGGACCGCGCGCCGCGAGTGCCTCGACCACGTCCTGGTCCACGGGCGTCGGCACCTCGAGCGGGTGCCCGGGGCGCACGTCGCGCACTACGTCGACGAGAGGCCGCATCGGGGACTGGGCCTGGCCGTGCCGGCCGGCATCCGACCAGCCCAGGTTCCGGGGGCGACCCCAACCCTGGTCGAACGGAGGGACGTGCTCGGCGGCCTGATCCACGACTATCGCCGGGCGGCGTGATTCGGATTGTTGAACCCTTCAGACCTGGAGCGCCCGGCGCTGTCAACCGACGAGGTCTGGGGGTATCTGGAGCACCTGCCCGAGTGGTGGCGGGACGCGGACCCGGAGGACCGGCGCGCGCTCGCGGTCACGCTGTTCGAGCGGATCGGGGTGCTGGGGGTCGACCGCGTCTGGGTGGAGCCGACGCCGGAGGCCCGATACCACGGCCTGGCCGAGGCGTTTGGACCTGATGAGGTCGAAATGGTCGGGGCGAGAGGAGGCGAGCCCCCACGACCGACCTCTTTGTCCCGGTGCGGTGGCCCCTGCCGATGCGCGTGACCGGACCGGCCGGCGTCAGGGGAGCAACTGGATGAAGGTCTCCTCCACCCAGTCGAGCGCCACGACCGGATCGTAGGCGACGCCCGGCCGGAGCAGCGGCCGCACCTCCTCGAGGAACGACGGCACGCGCTTGGCCGCCAGGTTCGCCCGCAGCTCGCCCGACCGGATCATCGGGCGGCCGGCGGCGGCCTGGTACTCGCCGAGGATCGCGACGATCCGCGCGGGATCCGGGTCCGCCTGCTGGTGCGCCCACCACAGGTCGAACAGGTCGCGGCCCTTCCTGCGCTGGTAGAGGGCGCGGAGCTTGGTGGCCAGGAGCTCGTCCAGCCCGTACGTCGGGATGGCGGCGCTGTTCGCCACCGGCAGGTTCGGGACGGCATACAGGCGCGGAAGGACGTGGCCGAAGTGCTCGTGGCTGTTGATCTCGACCTTGACCTTCCGCGTCGCGCCGGTCTCGGTCTCGAAGCGGAAGGTGACCCTGGGGTGCTCGCCGGTGTCCGAGCGCGCGGGGCCGATCCATTCGAGCACGCGGCGGAGCCGCGACAGCGTCGGGCCGATCGGTCCCGGCTCGCGCTGGACGAGGTCGATGTCCTCCGAGTAGCGCGCGGCCGGCGCCAGGTGCAGCTTGTGCAGCGCCGTCCCGCCACGGAACGCGAGCGCCGCTTTGGAGCCTTCGTCGCGGAAGATGTCGAACAGGGCGAGGGTGATCACGAGGTCCTGCTCGACGTCGTCGTCGTCGGCCCACGGCGCAACGGCACGCCAGCGGACGATGTCGGCCTGGGGGAACACCGGTCAGTCGGCCTCGGGCTCCGCGGTGACGAGCACGTGCCAGCGCGGGTCGCGCGCCGCCGTGGCGACCGCACCAGGCTCCCCGGGCGTCAACTGGACCCAGCCCACCCGCCGCGTCGCGAGCTCGGCATCGAGCGCGGCGAGGACCGGTCCCCCGCCGGCCCGCTCGAGGAGGTGCCCAAGGCGCTGGAGCTCGGGCGTTGCGGGCTCGACGGCGAGCGCCTCGCGCATGCCCGCCCGGCGCAGCGAGGGCGCGAGGTCCCGGAGCACCGTCGCGACGTTGTCCCAGCCCGCGGCTCGGGCCGGGTACCGGACGACGTCGAGGGTGACGAGCTCGGGGGTCGCGACGCGCATCCTCCCCGACGGCGTCGTGACAAGCGTCACCGGCGCCCGCGCCGCGGTGCGACGCACGGCGAACTCGATGACGAGCCGGCCGACCCGGACCGGTCGCCTCGCACGGGGAGCCACCACCTGGACCACCTGCGCCGCCTGGCCCGACGCGCCGTGGATCGACGCAGCGGTCAGCAGCCCCACGTAGTACGGAAGGCCGAGGTGCGTCAGGAGTGGGTCGAGGAACAGCCGCCAGGACGGCGTCCCGGTTCCCCGGTCCTCCAGGGGCAGCACGACGTGGAAGCCGCGCACCGGCGAGGCGATGAGCCGGTCGGCCTCTGCCCGGTCGAGGGCCGCCGCGACGGCGGCGTTGGATGCCGCGCCGGTCGCCGCTCGCGCCTCGGCGGTCGTGAAGGTGAAGCGACCCTGCGAGGGCAGCGCCAGCGCCCAGTCCCGCATCGAGCTCATGCGCACAACTGTACGCCACGTGTCGAGTTGTGCCAACGAATCTGCGACGGCCTCGCACGCGCGTCGGGACAGTGAGGTGGGTCGGTTTGAGATCAGCCCTGGCTCGTCGCCGCTCCTCGCCGATCCAGTGGACGACCAGCTCCCGCCCGCCGGAGCCATCCTGAGGTGCGGGCCGGCCCATTGCCGCCGGCGTTGCCACCGGGCGACGACCGCCCCGCCCCGCCCCGGCCCCCGGCGCGGAACGTACACGCGACGCGTACACACCTCCCGTTGACCGGGGGCGCGGCGGCCCGTATCGTCAGGACCGGGTCGCGAAAGGCCCCCTGGGGGCCGGTCCCGGCGCCGGCGGCGGCCGGCGTCGTGCCCAGGAGAGTGCTGGTGGGCCGGGGCAGAATCGAACTGCCACAGCCGAAGGCGAGGGTTTTACAGACCCTTGGGCTCACCACCTGCCCGACCGACCCACTGGTGTCCGTGCGTGAAACCGTGCCGAGTGCGGGCCCGAGGGCCCCATCTACCCCTGCGCAGACCCCGACAATGGGTCAACACCGGGACCAACTCCGCGCCAGCCCAGGTGGTGCCGAGGGCGGGCGGTGGAGCCGGTCGCGCGGTTCACGGCCGGCATGGTAGCAGAGGACGGCCGCCTGGCTCGACCGTGCGCGCCCGTGTGAGGATCCGGGGCGAGTGGCCGCTGCTCGGCCGGCCCGTGAGGGCCGAGGGCTCAGGTGTCGCCGCCATGCCGCCGATTCGCGCGCGACCCATCGCACCGTCGCACGCCATGCCATGAAGCGCCACGACCCGGGACGGGGAGGCGCGCGCCTTTGATCGGATCGTGCCGCCATGGGCCACGAGCCGGCGCCGGTGGCGGGTTTCATCGCATGTCGAGCCATGAACCCGTCGGCATGCACAACTCAGGTCGGCGCCAGGACCTCGAAGCCCGCGCGGTCGGCCAGGCGGCTGAACGTGCGGGCGTTGGCGGGCGCGCAGGCGTGGCCGTCGTTGTTGAAGAAGACCCAGTCGCCTGTGGTGCCGGTGCCCTCCTCGGCGAGCCGCGTGGCGAGGGCGGCGAGGTCGCTTGAGTCGTAGCAGCCCGCGGGGACCGCCGAGCCCTCGTGCATCCGGATGTAGCGCCAGTCGGCGGTGCGCCACTCCGGGGATCGCTCGCCGCGACGGTCCGCCCGGCAGAGGGCGGCGCCATGGTCGCGCAGGATCGCCTCGACATCGGCCGCGAACCAGCTCTCGTGGCGTGGCTCGAGGGCGACCCGGACGTGCAGCGCGGGCGGGGCGGAGGCGTCGAAGGCGGTGAGCGTGGCGTCGAGCGCCCCCGCGTCCACGGGCAGGTCGGGCGGCAGCTGCACGAGCACGGGCCCGAGGCGGTCGCCCAGCGGCTCGATGCGCTCCAGCATCCGCTCCACCGCCTCGTCCGGCTGGCGCAGCCGCAGCACGTGCGTCAGGTAGCGCGATGCCGTGACGGCGAACCGGAATTGGGGCGGGACCTGCCCGGCCCACCGCTCGCACTGCTTTCTCGTCGGCAGGCGGTAGAACGTGGAGTTGAGCTCGACCGCGGGGAACAGCGTGGCGTAGAACGCCAGCCGCTCGCCCGCCGGGAGTCGTCGGGGGTAGATCCGGCCGGCCCACTCCGGATAGTCGAAGCCCGACGTGCCTACGTGGAGGGGCAAGGGGCCCTGCCCACGGACGTGCCGCCGGTCGGCATCGGCTCGGTCATCGCGTGGCCTCCCCGTCATTAGTGACGCTTCCCAGTCTCGTTCGGCGCCGGTTGCGGTCGACCGAGCGGCAGGCCGGCATCGGATAACACGCGTCTTGCGCTGCGCCCCGATGCCGAGGAGGGCCCTGCCTACCAGAGCGCGGTGCTGGGAGCGGGCTCCTCGGGCTGCCGGTGGAGATCCGAGGCGCCTGGGCGACCATGCGGTCGGCGCGACCGACTCGGCCGGGCGGGGGTGGCAGCTGCAACGCGCTCCGGTGCAGCCGCTGGCTGCGCGGAGGCCGCCGGGGAGGGCGCCGGCGGCATCAGGGGGCCGTCGTCGTGCCTCGGCAGCTGGATCGGCATCGTGGCCCAGGTCGGCTCGAGGACCGC
>JAKAMV010000526.1 GCA_021812735.1 Chloroflexota bacterium
CGGTGTGCGACACGGATCGACTCGCGCGCCTGTGCCTGCCGGGCGAGGACGGCCGCGCGCCCCTCCGGTGAGGCGAAGCGGGGGAGCGCCGTGGTGCGGGCGAAGGTGATCCGCGACCGGAACAGGCCGAGGGTCGCCACGACGTACATGCCCTGCCGGGCCATGGTCGCGGCGAGGTCCGCGTCGAGCTCGAACCCGTGCTCGATCGCGTCGACGCCGGCGTCCGCGCAGGTTCGCGCCCCGTCCAGGTGCGTCGTGTGTGCCGTCACGCGGGCGCTTCGTCCGTGCACGGCCTCGACCACCCGTCGCACCTCGTTCGCCGACCACGGCGGCGTCGCCGGATCCGGGCCGTCCATGTACAGCTTCACCAGGTCGGCGCCGTCGTCGAGCTGTCCGAGGGCCAGCGCCAGCAGTTCGTCGCCGTCGTGCGCGTCGACGCCCAGGCCGGCCGGAAGCGTGCCGGCACGGGTCACCCACGTGCCCGCGGCGCGGATCTCGGGGTACCCTCGCCGCCCGCGCCAGCGGTCGCGCGCCCCGAGGCTCAGCGCACGCCGGCGCCCATCGACGGGGTCCACCGCGACCGGGGCGCCCACGTCGCGGGCCCAGCGGACACCGGCCTGCGTCAGCAGCCGCGCGTTCCGCTCGGCGACCGCCAGGAGCGTGCCGGCCGGGTCCAGGCCCCGGTCGATCCAGTGCGCGCCCCCGGGCATCGTGAGGTGGCTGTGGGAGTCGACCATGCCGGGGACGATCGCGCTGCCGCTCGCATCGATGACCTCGAGGCCGTCGGCCGGTCCCGGGTCTTCCTCCGCGTCGGCGGGCCGGATCCAGCGGATCACGCCGTCCTCGACCAGGACGCTGACGCCGCGCCGCAGCTCCGGCGACCGGCCGTCGGCGAGCGCTCCATCGCGCAACAGGACTCGGGTCACGGCGGGTTCCTCCCGTTGCGTTGCGAGGGTCCGGTGCCGGGCATCACGGCTCGACGTCAGCGCAGCTCGACGATCCGGTAGTGCAGCTCGCCGACCGGCGCGCGCACCACCACGTCGTCCCCGGCGTGGTGGCCGAGCAGGGCCAGGCCGATCGGCGACGTGTTCGAGATGCGGCCCTCGGCGGGCCGTGCCTCGCTCGACCCGACGATCGTGTAGGTCTCCTCGCCGTCGGGCGACTCGACCAGCACCGTGGAACCGAGCACCACCTCGTCTCCGCCCGACGGGGCCTGGATGATGGTGGCGTGGCGGATCATCGACTCGAGCTGCGCGATGCGGCCCTCGGCGAACGACTGCTCCTTGCGCGCGGCCTCGTAGTCGGCGTTCTCGCTCAGGTCGCCCAGCTCCCGCGCGGCCCGGACGCGAGCGATGATCTCGGGGCGCCGGACGCGGACGAGGTCGTCGAGTTCCTCGCGCAGGCGCAGGAGACCCTCGGCCGTGACGTGGACGGCCGCGGGCTGCCGGGATGGCGGCGGTGGCGCCGCGGCGCGCCGCTGGGCGGCCGTCGGCGACGTGGCGCCGCGGCGCCGTGGCTCGATCGACGATGACGCGGCGCCGGCAGTCGAGCTCTTCGCGCCTCCGGGCGCGCGCCTCGTTCCGCCGGTGGCATGGGTCCTCGGCGCCATGCCGAGCTCGCTCGAGACCGCGTTGCCCGGTGGAAGGGTCACCACCCGGCGCGGCGCGGCGCGCGGCGCGGCGACCGGCGGGTCCAGCAGGTCGCCGGTGATGCCGTGATCCTTGGGCAGGCCGGTGGGCGTCGCCATGTTGGCGAAGGGCACCACCACGGTCGGGTCGTGCAGGGCGGCTGCCGAGGCCGGGTCGACGGCCTGCGCGAACGCGGCGAGGAGCGCGTCCGCGTACTCCTCGGGGGCGTCGGTCTCCGCCCACCAGACGCGCGCCTGGTCCAGGCCGCGGAGCGTCTTGAGCCACCCGCCGCCGGCATGCGGCGCGGCGTCGCCGAGTGGCGTCCGCACCATCTCCTCAACGCGGCGCCCGATCACCTCGGCGGTGGAACCCACGTACAGCACGACCTGGTCGGGGAGCCAGAACGACGCCAGCCGCTGGGCCAGCTCCTTGCCGGCCGGCCGGTGCCCGTCCAGTTCCAGCGTGGGGACGCGTTCGATCCAGCTGCCGACGGGCGAGAGGTCGACGGGGGCATGGGCGAGCGGCGCGGGCAGCTCCACGAGATACACGCCCGGGCGCGTGCTGCGGACAGGCATCCCCCACCTGACCGGTCCGTCTGCCAGCAGCCCCACCTCCCGCAGGAGATCCACGGCCCCTGCCGTCCGCCTGATCACGTCCGCCACCCGTTCACCTCGCGCTGCTGGATGCCGCCATCGGCCGGGATCGGCGGCTGGGCCGTCCACGGCGCGGGCCATGCCCGCCCACCCTACGCGACCGGCGCGTCCTTGTCATGGAAGCGGGCTCGCGCCGGGGTGGCGCGGGGCGTACGATCGGCACGGCGCGCGTCCTCCGCCGGTCGCAGGGCGACAGGAGAACGGCCATGCCGAAGGACCAGGGTCGGCGCGATCACCACGGGCACGGCGCGGCGGCGTCGGAGAACGCGCCGGGTCCGCCGCCGGCCGTCCCGATCGGGATTGCGGGTGCCCACGGTGACACAAGCGGTGCCGTGGAAGCCCAGGGTGACGCCCTCGGTGCGGCGGAGGTCCACGGAGACGCCCGTGTGGTGCCCGGCACCCTCGACCGCCGGAGCTACGAGAGCGAGCTCGCGCGGCTGCAGATCGAGCTGGTCAAGCTCCAGGAATGGATCCGCGCGCAGGGCCGGAAGCTGGTCGTCATCTTCGAAGGCCGTGATGCGGCCGGGAAGGGCGGCGTGATCCAGCGGATCACCGAACCCTTGAACCCTCGGTACACGCGCGTGGCGGCCCTGGCGGCGCCCACCGAGCGCGAACGCACGCAGTGGTACTTCCAGCGCTACGTCGCCTACCTGCCGTCCGCCGGCGAGATCGTGCTGTTCGACCGCAGCTGGTACAACCGCGCGGGGGTCGAACGTGTGATGGGGTTCTGCACCGAGGAGGAGTACCGCGAGTTCCTGCGCTCGTGCCCGGAGTTCGAGCGGATGCTGATCCGATCCGGCATCACCCTGGTCAAGTACTGGTTCTCGGTCAGCGACGAGGAGCAGGAGCGTCGGTTCCAGGAGCGCATCGCGAACCCGACCAAGCGCTGGAAGCTCAGCCCCATGGACCTCGAGTCGCGGGCGCGGTGGGTGGAGTACTCGAGGGCGAAGGACGAGATGTTCGCCTACACGGACATCAAGCAGTCACCCTGGTGGGTGGTGCCGTCCGACGACAAGCGCCGGGCCCGGCTCAACTGCATCCACCACCTGCTCTCGATGGTGCCCTACGAGGACCTCACGCCCGAGCCGATCGTGCTCCCGCCGCGCCAGCCGGACTCCGGATACGTCCGGCCGCCCATGAGCGACCAGACGTTCGTGCCACAGGTGTACTGACCTCGCGGCGAGAGCTCGCGTGGCGTGCGCGGCGCCGACGCTCGACCGCGCATCGACGCAGGTGCGCGCCATCGGCGCGCCTGGACGCCGGTCCGTCAGTGACCGGCCGCTACAGGCCCCGGTACCGATCCGCCAGGCGCGCCTCGACCTCGTCCGCGAGGGCGACCGCGGCCCGGCCCACCACCCGGTCCATCAATCTGCCCAGGAGCGGCTGCCGCAGCCGGACCCGGGCGGCCTTCGCCGGAACGCCGGCCAGCTCGGCCGCCACCTCGACCGCCCGCTCGAGGTCGCCGATCTCGTCGACCAGCCCGAGTTCCATGGCGCGCCGGCCGAGCCACACCTCGCCGGTCGCCAGCTCCCGGACCCGCTCCGGCGGCAGGTGCCGCGCGGCCGCGACGCGCTCGACGAATGCCTCGTAGATGGCGTCCACGAGCTCCTGTTCCTTGGCACGCTCCTCGTCCGAATCGTCGCGCCATGGAGCGCCCATGTCCTTCAGGCGTCCCGCCTTGCGGACCGCCACCGTGACCCCGGCGCGCTCGAGCAGGCGCGGCACGCGCGGTCCGGCCGAGATGACGCCGATGGAGCCGACGATGGCCGTGGGGTTGGCCAGGATGCGCCGCGCGGGGAGGGCGGCAAGGTAGGCGCCCGAGGCGCCCGTGCCCCGGATCGCGGCCACCAGCGGCTTGGCCCTCGCCAGTCGCTCGAAGGCCAGGAACAGGTCGTCGGACGCGGAGGCGGAGCCGCCGGGCGAGTCGATGTCGAGGACCACCGCCGGGACTCGCCGCGAATCGCGGAGCCGCGCCGCGAGCTCCACGAGGGCAGTGCTCCGTCCCGCGCCGGCGATCGGACCGTACAGGCGGATCAGTGCCACGCGGCCGCGCGGCACGCGCACGTGGATGCCCGGCACGAGACGCGCCAGGCGCTCGCGCAGCTCCTGCGTGGGGCCGGCGGAAGTCGCCGTCTGGATCGATCGGGCGGGCATGGTCCCGGGAGCCTACCGCATCTCGGGCAGCGCGACAGGGAGCGTCATCCGTCTGCCGGTCGCGCCCGAAGGATCGGGCATGACCATGCCGGCCACTCCGCCTGCCGCTGCCACGCCGTGGCATGATGGACGAGCCACGTACCCGAGGGAGTCCCGCGTGACCGACCCCGATCGCCCCGGCGACGCGCGGCGCGACGAGGAAGCCAGGCTCTTCCTGCGCGTCCGCGGGGGCGACGAGCGTGCCCTGGAGGAGCTGTACCAGCGGTACTCCGGCGCCCTCTACTCGCTGGCGTACCAGGTGACCGGCGGGGACCGGTTCGCGCAGGACGTGGTGCAGGAAGTGTTCATCGCCGCGTGGCGCGACGCGGCCCGCTTCGACCCCGCCCGTGGCAGCGTCGGCGCCTGGCTCTTCGGGCTCGCGCGCCACAAGGCGATCGACGTGCTCCGGCGAGAGACCACGGCTCGTCGCCGGGTGGCACCGGAGGCGGATCTCGAGCTCGAGGTGGCGCCCGACGACGTGGACCGTGACGCCTGGGAGCGCATGCGCCGGGAGCGCGTGCTCGAGGCGCTTCGCCAGCTGCCCGAACCCCAGCGCGTCTGCGTCGAGCTGGCGTTCTTCTCCGGGCTGACGCACGTGGAGGTCTCGGAGCAGCTCGGGATCCCGCTCGGAACAGCCAAGACGCGGATCCGCACGGGCCTGCTGCGGCTTCGCGACCTCCTCGGCGATTCGCTCGCCGAGCTGCCGGCGGGTGGTGCGGCGTGAGCCACCGTCGGTACCTGGAGCTGGCCGCGGGCGGTGTGCTCGATGACCTCGACCCGGACGAGCGGGCGCTCCTGGAGCAGCACCTGGCGGAGTGCCGGAGCTGCCGGCTCGGCGCCCGCGACATCGGGGAGGTGGTGACGGCGCTCGGGATGGCCACGCCTCGCCGCGCGGTGCCCACCGGCACCTGGGGATCCATTCTCTCCGCGATCCGCGAGGCGCCGTCCGGGTCCTCCGGGTCCCGCGTGCCGCCCGCTACTCGATAGCCGGGGGCGCGGAGGCTGTCGTGTCGGTTGCCGGTACCGGTGCGGGGGTCGCGGCCGCGGGTGGTGGGGCCTCCGGGTAGAGCTCGGTCAGGGTGACGTTGAGCGCCGCGGCGACCGGGACCGCGAGCAGGCCCCCCAGCACCCCCCACGCCGAGAGCCCGACGAGCACCGCGAAGATCGTGACCACCGGGTGCAGGTGCACGGCCCGTCCGATCACGACCGGCATCACCAGCTGGTCCTCGACCTCCCGGACGACGAGGTAGACGCCCAGGACCACCAGCGCGAACTCGCTCCCGCCGTGCGAGTACGCGACGGTTCCGGCGAGCGCGGCGGCCACGATCGGCCCGAGCAGCGGGACGATCTCGAGGATCCCGCTCAGCATCGACAGGGCGAGCGCATAGGGGAGGTGCAGCAGCGGGCCCAGCACCACGTACAGCACGAGCGCGACGAGCAGGATCAGGAGGAACTGCCCTCGCAGCCAGTGGCCCAGCACCACGTGGATGCGGCCCGCGATCCCGGCGACGCGCTCGCGCTGGTCCGGTCCGAAGAACCGCAGCGCGAACGCCCAGAAGCGTCCGCCGTCCAGCAGCAGGTAGAAGGAGACGATCACCACCAGGACGGTCTGTGCCGCGACGTCCCCGACCAGTTCCGCCATGTGCAGTGCGCCGCCCGGCGTCGCGACCGCCTGGCCGATGGCAACGTTCAGCTGGCGTGCGATCTCCTCGACCGTGATCCGGCGCGTCCCGATCTGGATGGCATCGTGACCCAGGATGGCCCGCAGCGCCTCCGCGAGCGCGGTGGCCCCGCCGGTCGCCAGCTCCTCGAGTTCGCTGACCAGCTGCCCCGAGACGATCCAGGCCGCCACCCCGATCGCAGCCAGGGCCGCGACGTACAGTGCCAGGACCACCAGCACGCGCGGAAGACGCGTGCGCGCCTCGATCGCGGCCACGAGCGGGCTGAAGGCATAGGCGAGCACGGCCGCGATCACGAAGGGAGGCAGGACGTCGCGCGCGAGCCACCCGACGACGAGGACGGCGACGGCAAGCCACGTCAGCCGGCGCCGCTGTCCGTTCCAGGAGGCATCCGCCCCGGCTTGCACCACGCGCAGAGCTTAGTGCCTCGGTGTCGGTTTGCTACAGTGAGGGCCCCATCGCAGCGAGACCCAGCCATGTTGTTCACCGATCCGCGCAAGCTCCGCATGCCGTCTCCCTCGGAGGCCCTGCCCGGCCGTCCCGAGCCGTTGGCCGTGCCGGAGACCCACGTCGTCAACGGCGCGCGCCTGCAGCCGCCGTACCCCGACGGGAGCGAGCTCGCCACGTTCGCGCTCGGCTGCTTCTGGGGAGCGGAGAAGCTCTTCTGGCAGGTGCCGGGAGTCATCGTCACGGCCGTCGGGTACGCGGGCGGGTTCACGCCCAATCCGACCTACGAGGAGGTGTGCTCCGGGCGGACGGGACACGCCGAATCGGTCCGTGTCGTGTTCGATCCGCGCATCGTGTCCTACGGCGAGCTGTTGCGGCGCTTCTGGGAGAACCACGACCCGACCCAGGGCAACCGCCAGGGCAACGACATGGGCACGCAGTACCGCTCCGCGGTCTTTACCCATTCGGATGGGCAGCTCCGCGAGGCCGAGACCTCGCGCGACGCGTATGCGCGCGAGCTCGCGGCGGCCGGCTACGGCCCGATCACGACCGAGATCCGCGACGCGCCGGCGTTCTACTTCGC
>JAKAMV010000527.1 GCA_021812735.1 Chloroflexota bacterium
CCGATCTCGAGGTGCACCACGTCGACGCCGCTCGCCTCCAGGGCGCGGGCCCGCGCCGCCGCCTCGAACGCGGTCTCCGTGCCGATGCGCTCCATCCGACTCGCGAGTCGCATCTTTGCCGCCTCCATGTGGGGTCGGGTTTGCCTCGTGGGACTACTACCCTACTACCGACCAGCTGTCAGACGCTAGTCATCTGACATGCTCTCTGCAGCGCGTGTTGTGGCACAGCTCAGCGCCGCGACCCAAGTGCCGTTCGGCCTGTTATACGCCCCCACATCCATCGCGTGGGGACCCTGGCGCGTCGGGGGTGCGCTCCAGGGACGGGTCATGCCGTATGAGATCGGCCGCCGGACGGCCCGCTCGGCCGTGCCGGAGGTAAGCGCGGGCGTGCCGAAGGTAAGCGCGGGCGCGCGTACGACCCGTTGCACGACAAGGTTGGATGGATTCGAGCTAGTCTCTTCGTTCGCGCAGTGGATCGCGTCGAGGCGTGTCTCGATCTCCCGCGTGGAGGGGCAGCTGTGAAGGATCTCGTGGCGACGCTCGCCGCGTGGCGGGCGGAGGGCGTGGAGGTCGGCCGTGCGGTGGTGGTGCGCACGTTCGGGTCGGCGCCCAGGCAGGCAGGCGCGGTGTTGCTGGCGGCGGCCGATGGGCGGATCGCCGGGTCGGTGAGCGGCGGCTGTGTCGAGGGTGCGGTCGCCGAGGCGATCGCACGAGCCCGCGCCAGCGGGCGTTCCATGGTTGTCCGCTACGGGATCAGCGACGAGGTCGCCTGGGGAGTCGGGCTCGCCTGCGGCGGGACGATCGACGTCCTGGTCGAACCACTGGTGCGGCCGGAGGTAGAGGCCGCGGCGCGAGCCACGGCGGGCGACGTGCGAGGTCCGGCCACGGAGACCCCCATCACCGCGCCGACCGAGGCCGCCTCGCAAGCACGGACGGCGGGCCCGGCGCCGAGCGGTGGGGCGCGGGCCATCATCACACCACTCCCGGCCGACGCGCCTGGGCCCGCGCTCGGCCCCCACACCGGCGGCCGCGGCGAACCTCCCGCCCCGATCCTGGTCGCGTGGGAGGACGGCCGCCTCGACGGGACACTGGGGGACCCGCTGCTCGACGCGGAGCTCGTGCGCGAGGCCCGCGAGGCGCTGGCGCGAGGCGCGTCGTTGACCATCGATCTCGGTGGGCGCGCGCTCTTCATCGAATCCTTCCCCCAGCGGCCACGGCTTGTGATGGTCGGCGCGGTTCAGACGGCGATCCCGCTGGCGACGATCGCCCGTGTGCTCGGCTACGAGACGATCGTCGTGGACGGGCGGCCGGCGTTCGCGACGCGGGAGCGCTTCCCGGACGTCGATCGGCTGATCGTGGGGTGGCTCGACGAAGTAGCCGACGCGATCGCGCTCGGGCCACCGGACGCGGTGGCGGTGCTCAGCCACGATGTGAAGTTCGACGACCCGGCGATCGTGACAGCGCTCGCACGTGGGTGCCGTTATGTCGGCGCGATCGGGTCACGCAAGAGCCAGGCAGAGCGGCGCGAGCGCCTGCGGGCTGCGGGTGTGGGTGAAGCCGATCTGGCGCGGCTGCGCGGCCCGATCGGGCTCGACTTGGGCGGTCACTCGCCAGCCGAGACCGCTCTGGCAATCATGGCGGAAATCGTGGTGGCCCGATATGGGGGCACCGGCCGGCCGCTGCGGGAACGCCTCGCGCAGGCAGCGCCTGTGACAGCCTGACGTGGAGCTGGATCGGGTTGGCGCGGTCGTCCTCGCAGCCGGGGCGTCCGAACGATTCGGCGGCGTCAAGGCGTTGGCGTCTCTCGACGGGCGTCCCATGCTGCAACACGTGCTCGACATGGCCCGTGCCGGCGGGCTGCGCGACGTCGTGGTCGTGCTGGGCAACGCGGCGGAGCAAATCGAGCGCACGATCGTCTGGCACGGCGAACGGATCGTGCGCAACCCTCGCCCCGAGGCGGGACTCTCCGGTTCCCTGCGCCTCGGTTTCGGAGCGCTCGGGGCGGACGTGATGGCCGCGTTCGTGCTCCTCGGCGACCAGCCCCTCGTGCGGCCTGCGGTGCTCGACGCCCTCCTGGCGGCCTTTCCCGAGGAGGGACGGACGGTGCTCGTGCCGCGCTATGCCCAGGGGGGTGGTCCCAACCCCGTCCTGATAGGCCGAGCCGCATGGCCGCTCGTGTTCGAGGCCGTTGGTGACCGGGGGCTCGGGCCGCTGCTGCGGCGACACCCGGAGCTCGTGCTCGAGGTGCCGGTAGCTGGCGCGAACCCCGATATCGACACACCCGCGGACTTGGCCGCGCTGGAATGGGCGAAGCGAGCGCGGGTCGACCGCGTGCCCGAGGTGTCCGACGACCCGGATGCCGACGCTCCGTAGGCCACGGCCCCATCCCACATCGCGAGGCGGCGCTGCCCGTCGCATCGTTCGCGCCTCCGGGCTTGTCCCGACCGGCGGCCACGCTTCGTAGTACCGCGTGCTCAGACGGACAGCGCTTCGCGGGCGAGTCCGTAGGCGCGGGGATAGTCACCGCTCTCGGCCAGCATGTGCGACCAGCCTCCCAGGACGTCACGAATCCGACCGCGCGAGCCACTGGCGCGCGCGAGGTCCGCGGCACGGGCGAAATCCCCCTCTGCGGCCTCCACCTCACCGCGCCGCCAACGGACTCGGGCACGGGTCGCGAGCGCATCGATGAGCGCCTTCTGGTTGGCGGCCCGTTCGGCTGCATCGATGGCGCGATTCACGATGGTCGTGGCCGCCTCGAGGTCCGATCTGGCCAACGCGAGCTGCGCCTCCGTCTCGGTGACATGCGCCAGCCATCGGCTGTCTGCCAGCGCCTCGAAACGTGCGCGCGCTCTCGCCGCCAGTTCGCCGGCGCGCGTCAGGTTGCCCAACTTCAGGAACGCGAGGGCCATGTCGTTCTCCAGGGCGGCGGTCTCGGCCTCGGCATGCATGGCCGCGAAGAGCGCCAGACTCGCGTATCCCGTCCGCACGGCGGCCTCGTAGTCTCCCGTCTCGCGATAGCTGTGGGCAAGATCGAAGAGGTACGTGGCCCGTCGACGGTCATCCAGCTGTTCGGCGATCCCCCGGATCTCCGCCAGGTAGGCGAGGGCCCTGTCGTGCTCGCCGTCTCGGGTCTCGACGGCCGCCAGCGCGATCACCAGGCGGAGATGAAAGTCCGGCTCGACGTGCAGCCCAGCGCGCACCCTTGACAGGATGGCCTCGAGCAGGCCGCGCGCCTCGGTGGTGTGCTCTTGGAGGTATTCCCCGTAGGCGACCCAGTACCGCGCCAGCGCCGCGTCGGCCTTCCGACCGAGGCCGTCGAAGATCTCGGCGGCCTCGGATCCGGCCGCGGCCGCCTCTGGGCCGCGGTTCAACCGGGCGAACGCTTCGGCCCTGCCACGCAGCAGTTCGGCTCGCGCCCTGCCGGGCAGAGCTTCCGCCAGCTGCAACTCGTAGATGTCGAGGGCATCCTGCCAGCGACCGCTCGCGAGCAGCAGGTCCGCTTCGAGCCGGTTCCAGTGGTCCGCCTCGCCGGCGATGAGATGGGCGGCCGGCACGTCCAGCCGGGCCGCGAGGTAGCGGAGTGCGGTGATCGACGGTTTGGAGAGACCGTTCTCGAGCGCGCTCACGTACGCCTTCGTGTACCGATCGCCAGCCAGCTCTTGCTGGGTCAGGCCGGCCCGCAGCCGCGCCTGGCGCAGTCGCGCTCCGATGGACTGCGCCAGAGCAGTGTCATCGAGCCTGACGCGGCGTCGTCTCCTGGTCTCGGTCATCGGCCGCAGTGTATGCGCTTCGCCAATCCCACTTGACCTGTCCGAGTAATTCAGCCGGCGAGACCGCCAACCGCGCGGAGATCAGCAGCAACGCCCGGAGCGACGGAAGCGCACGCCCGTGCTCGACCGCCGAGATGAACGAGCGGGTCATTGGGGCGCCCAGCTGGGTCTGCGTCAATCCCGCCGCCGTGCGGAGCTCGCGAACTCGAGCACCCAAGGCCGCGGCGTAGCCCTCTGCGTGGTGTTGTGTAATACTTGACAGATCCATGTGACGAGTCTAGCGTGACGCGCACGCTCCCGTCCACAGGGGGCACTCGAGAGGAGACGTGCGACATGTCTCGAACAACGCGTGCGCGTCTGCGCCTGCTCATCAGCATCGGCATGGCGGCTCTGGCAACGCTCTCTGTGGCGGTCGGCGCGGCCCTTGCAGGAAGCGGAGGGCCACCGTTTCCGCGCTGACCAACGCGCTCTCGCGGCAGCTGGCCCGGCCAGGACGGTGGTCGGGCTCGAGGACGCAGGGCCGCACGGGAGCAGTCCCCTTCCACGGTTCGGAGCGAGACCGGGGACTCCTCGTGGCGGGGCGCGCGGCGTTCCGTGGGGCGCCGTCGTCGCCTGGGCCGCTCGTGCGCCTGGGCCGCTCGTCCGGCTGGATCAGCAGCCGCGCGTCGGGTCGCGGCGATCCCTTCTCCGTTGGGGAAGCAGCTCGCCAATCGTGGCCACGAGGGCGGCCGCGGGATAGGGCTTCGCCAGGAACGCGTCGCAACCGGCCTCCATTGCCGCCTGCTGCTCCGCGGGCAGGACGCTGGCGGTCAGCGCGACGATCGCTGGGCGGGTTTCCGGGGGTCCCCTGCGGAGCTCGGCCGCGAGTTCGAGCCCGAGGCCGTCGGGCAGGTGCACGTCGAGCAGAATGACGTCCACCGGTTCCACGGCCAGGATCGCGCGCGCTTCGGCGAGCGTGCCAGCCTCGCGGAGGATCGCCCCGCGCACGGTCGGATCGTCGGCGCGGACGAGGATGGCGCGGATGAGGGTCCGGTTGAGCGGATCATCATCGACCGCGAGGATCCTGAGCGGCGGGTCGGTCGGCGCTCCCGTCATGGCGGCCCCGGGCCGGGATCGGCGGCCGGGAGCGAGAACCGCGCGAGCCACCGGCGGAGGCCGGCCGCGGCGTCCTCGCCCTTGTCGACGATCCCAAGGATCTTCCCGTTGAGACGGGCCTTCTCGGCGTCGGTCAACGGGTGCGCGGTCAGGATGAGGATCGGCACCTCGCGGCTCAACAGATCCGCCTTCAGCGCCGCGACGACCTCGAACCCGTCGAGGTCGGGCATGAGCAAGTCGCAGATGACGAGGTCGAACCGCTCGGCTGTGGCCCGCCTGACGGCCTCGCGCCCGCCGGCCGCCCGGACGACTTCGAAGCCCTCGGGGCGGAGCGCCGCGTCGGCGAGCTCGAGCGCGGCCGGGTCGTCGTCGACGGCGAGGACCCGGACGGTCCGCTCGTGGACCTTCGTCGTGAACGTATAGCGCGCCAGCCGATCGAGCAGGGCCTGCCGGTCGACCGGTTTCAGGAAATAGTCCACCGCGCCGAGCGCGAGGCCTAGGCCGCGCTCGTCGACGACCGTGACGATGATGACCGGGACGTCGCGCAGGACGGGATCGGCCTTGAACTCGCGGAGGACCTCCCAGCCGTCCATCCCAGGCAACAGGATGTCGAGGATGATCGCCGTCGGGGGACGCGCACGCGCCTCGACGAGACCCGACGGCCCGTCCAGCGCGACCCGGACCCCGTAGCCGTCGGCCTCCAGATACGCGCGCAGGAGGCGGACGGCGCTCGGATCGTCCTCGATGACGAGCACCTCGGCGCCGGGGCGCCGGTCCGTCGCCGCGCCCGGAGGCGGCGCCTCGCTCACCGCTTCGACCACCGGCTCCGACAGCGCCGGCTGCGGAAAGATGGCCGTGAACCGGCTGCCCGCGCCGACCGCGGATTCGAGCTCGATCCGGCCGCCATGGGCCTCGACCAGCCGGCGCGTGAGCGCCAGGCCGAGTCCGGTGCCTCCCTGGCGCGCTGCGGCGTCGCCGACCTGGCGGAACTCCTCGAAGATGGTCGCTTGGTCCTCGGGCGCGATGCCGATCCCCGTGTCGGCGACGGTGACGCGTACCTCACCGGCGCCACCGGCCGCCTCGACCCGGACCGAGCCGCCATCGGGGGTGAACTTGATCGCGTTCGAGAGGAGGTTGTACAGGACCTGGCGGACACGACCCCGATCCGCGACCAGTTGCCCGGCGGCGACCGTGGTCGTCAGCCTCAGGTGCTTGCGCTCGGCGAGCGGCCGGAGCCCCGCGACCGTCTCGGTGACCAGGCCGCGCAGGTCGAACGGCGCGCGGTCGAGTTCGAGCCGGCCCGCCTCGACCTTGGCCAGGTCGAGGACGTCGTTGATGAGCGCGAGGAGGTGTTGCCCCGAGTGATGGATATGCCCGATCCACTCGTCGGGCACGAGCCGGCGGTCGCCCTCGCGTGGCTCGCCCCGCATGAGCTCGGAGAAGCCGAGGATCGCCGAGAGCGGGGTGCGGAGTTCGTGGCTCATGCTGGCGATGAAGTCGCTCTTCGCCTGGCTCGCCGCGAGGAGCCGCGCTGCGAGGCGGGCCTGCTCGGCGTGGAGGCGCTCGCGTTGGGCGAGGATCGCGGCCTGGGCGGCGAGGAGGCCGAGGAGGGTCCGGTCCTCGGCCCCAAAGAGCGAGCGGTGGCGGGCAAGGAGGATGAGCGCGCCGCGTCCCTCGGGACAGGCCACGACCGCCACGAGTCGGGCACCGCTCCGCTCGCCGAGCTCCCGCGCGATCGGGCTCGCCTCGGCCACTGGCCGCTCGATGGCGTCATGCGCGTCGGCGAGCAGCGCCTCGAAGGCTGCGCTCGTCCAGCGGGTGCCCGGTCGCTGGAGGTCGGAACCGGCAGCCGCCAGCAGCCGGACATCGGCGGTCTCGCGCCCGACGATCGCCGCTGCCTCAGCCCCCGCGATCTCGCGGGCAGCCTCGGCGAACCGTCCCCAGACGGCGTCGGGGCCCGCACCCAGGCCCTCCCGTTCGAGTAGGCGCAGCCCGAAGCGGTAAGCTGCCATGCCTTGCCAGACCCGGCGGAGCGGCCCGGGCGGCAGGAACGCGACGACATACCCGAGCGCGGCGACGAGGGCGGCGAGGCGGGCGAGGGCCGTGCCGGCGCTGCCCGCCCCTGCGGCACCCGCGCCCGCGGCGAGGATCGCCCCGGCGAAGAGCGCGGTGGCCATGGCGGCGAGGCTGAGGCGGAACCGTGCAGCGCCGGTCCGCTCGCGCGCCTCCGAGGCGAGGTAGCCGGCGGCCCCGAGCTCGATGCCCACGAACACGGCGACCGCGGCGAGCGTGAGGCCGACCGG
>JAKAMV010000528.1 GCA_021812735.1 Chloroflexota bacterium
GGAACGCGCCCAGCGGGTGGCCGGTGACCAGGACCTCGCGCCCGCTGATCGATACCGAGCCGATGCGCCCGCCGTGCTCGGGGCGGACGACGACACGCGCGCCGCCGGCCCGCAGGTCCAGGACCGCCTCGCCCGGGACGACGGGTGTCGGCGCGAACCCCTCAGGCTCGCTCGCCCGCTGGCGGTCAGCCCGGGATTCGGTCACGAGCCACTGCCGTCCAGCGCCGCCGCCTCCACGCACTGCGCCACGATCCCCAGCCGCTCGAGGCGGTCGAACGTGGCGCGCCGGCGAACGGTCCACGCGGCGAGCTCCAGGCCCGCCATCCGAACGCGCCGCGCGGAGGCCGGCGTGATCTCGCCCCACAGGACCGAGATCCCCGAGCAGCCCAGGCCCAGCGCGAGCGAGAGCGTCGCCGGCGAGAGGTCCTCGGCGTTGAGCCAGCGCGTCCAGCCGGGCAGGCGGTCGGCCATCGCGGCCAGGCTCGGCGGGTCGAACGAGGAGATCACCGCCCGCGCTCCGGCCTCGCCCCGGGCCGCCCGCAGGACGGCTGCCGTCGCGTCACCGTGCGCCTCGCCCTTGAGCTCGACGTCGAGGAACGGGTCCGGCCCGAGCGTCGCGAGCGTCCTGGCCAGCGTCGGCACGCCCGCGGCCTCCAGCTCGGCCGCGTCGAGCGCGTCCACCCTCTCCGGGCGGCCCTGAACGCGGGCCAGCGTGTCGTCGTGGAGGATCACCGGCACGCCGTCGCGGGACAGCTGGACGTCGAACTCCACCCCGTCGCAGGCGGGCCCGCGCAGCGCGGCTGCGAAGGCCGCCAGCGTGTTCTCGGGCGCGAGCCGCCAGTCGCCCCGGTGCGCCAGGCGCAGGGATCGCGAGCCGCCGGCGCCGCTCATGCCGCGCCCGCCACGCGCACGTGCGCCGCGATGCCGACGTGGTCCGACGGGTAGAGCGTGGGATCCGAGGCGTCGGCCCGGTCGAACACGAGCCGCGCGTCCTCCGCCTCGACCGCCCCGCGCAGCCAGATGTAGTCGAGGCAGTCCGGGTCGCCGTCGGTGTCCATGGCAGGCGCCTGCAGCCCCGACGGCCAGGTGACCGACGGCTCGCGTCCGTTGGCCTCCAGGTACGCGGACCGGAAGCCGGCCGCGCCCAGGCGAGCGTAGGCGGGCTCGCCCGGATCGGCGTTGAAGTCGCCGACGAGAATCAGCGCCTCGTGCTCGGGCGAGCGGTCGAGCCAGTCCAGCAGCTGCTCGGCCTGACCCAAGCGTTCCGCGTGCGCCTGCGGCGGATGGTGGAGGTGGGTGACCGCGAACAGCAGGCGGACGCCGCCCGGCAGCGCCACGCGGACCCGGTGGGCGGAGCGTGTCAGGCCCAGGTCGAGCCGTTCGTACGCGTCGGTGGGCAAGTGCTCGCGGATCAGCATCGAGTTGCCGTACTCGGGCCGGCCAGCCCAGCCGCGAATCGCGGCATAGCGCGCCTCGCCCGCCGCCCCGAGGAGGCGGTCCTGCTGCATGGGGTAGACGACCTCCTGAAGGCCCATCAGGTCCGGCTGGAGCGCCGCCATGTCGGCCAAGAGCAGCGGGAGCCGCTCAGGCCACCGGTCGGCGAGGTTGAGGATGTTGAGCGTCGCGACGAGCAGGCGGTCCACTCGGGGGGTCCCTCCTTCGGCTGGGCTACGTGGCGGCGGGGGCGTCTTCGGCCGGGCGGTCCTGCTCGACGCCGACGGGCAGCCGGGCGGGGAGCAAGAACCAGAACGTCGAGCCGCGGCCCTCCTCGGACTCGACGCCGATGGTGCCACCGTGGGCGGCCACGATGTGGCGCGAGATCGCGAGCCCGAGGCCCGTGCCGCCACCCCGCACGCGGGCCCGGTCGGCCTTGTAGAACCGCTCGAAGATGCGCGGACGGTCCACTCGGCTGATCCCGATGCCGTGGTCCACCACCTCCACCCGCACGCCGTCACCGTCTGGGCTGACGCGGATGACCACGTCGCCGCCGTCGGGGCTGAACTTCACGGCGTTGTGGACGAGGTTCACCAGCACCTGGCCGAGGCGCTGCTCGTCGGCCCTGATGACGGGCGCCGTGGGGTCGGCGTCCACCGCGATGCGAACGCCGCCGCGCTCGGCGAACAGCCGGAGCCGGTCGGCGGACAGCTCTGCCAGCCGGCACAGGTCCACGTCGTCCTCCGGGACGATGGGGCTCCCGCCCTCGATGCGCGCGAGGTCCAGGATCTCCGCGACCATCTGGGCGAGGTGCCCGGTCTCCACCTCGATCTTGGCGATGCGGTCGCGGAGGCGCTCCGGCACGCCCTCGGCGGCGGCCTCCCGAGTTGCCGTCTCCGCGAGGAGGCTGACCGTGGAGATGGGGGTCCGTAGCTCGTGCGACAGGTTGTCGATGAACTCGGTTCGGATCTGGCGGAGGCGGCGCAGCTCCGAGACGTCCTCGAGGGTGACGACGAGTTCCCCGTCGTCGGTTGGTGCCGCGCGCACGATGACCGTCCGCGACTCGCCCGCGCCGACGCGGGCTTCCATCGTCCCGCCGCCGTCGTCGAGGAACCGCTCGACGCGCAGGTCGAGGAAGGTCTCCATGACGCTGCGGCCGAGGAGCCGCCCGGGGGCGACGTCGAGCAGGGCGTGGGCGCGGGGGTTGGCACCGCTGACGCGCCGGGCCGCGTTGAAGCGGAGGACGCCGACCGGCAGCAGGTCGTCCAAGGGGTCACGCGGGGTGGCGCGGGCGGGCTCGGGATCCATCGCGCACAGGGTTGCACAGGCGAGTTGACCGCGCGTTGGCGTTAGCGGGCCCGGCGCACCTCGGGACCGTTCTCGGCCGCGCCAGGGGCGTCGGGCGCGCCGAGCGAGGCGACCGCCGTGAACGCGGCCGCGATCCGGGCGTGGGCGCCGGGCGGGTAGGCATGGCGCAGCGCGGTGGCATAGCCGAGCCTCGCCGCGAGCCGTCGCGCCCGTGCGGCCGAGCTGGCCGGCAGCGCAGCCGAGGGCATCGCCGCCGCCGCGTCCCGGGCCGCCAGCTCGGCGGAGATGCGCAGCGCCTCGTCCTCCTCGCGGTCGAGGGCGTCGGGCCAGGGCCGCTGGGATGCGTCCACGCCGACCGAGGCCCGCAGGAACGCGGCGACCTCGTCCGGGCCCCAGGCTCGGACCCGCTCCAGCAGCGCCATGACCGCCGCGCCGTTGGGTCCGTAGCGAGGCTGGTCCACGCTCGCGTCCCAGGCGCGGAGCGAGCGCTCTCGGGCGCGCTCGCGGAACGGCTCCGCGAGCAGGTCGTCGAGGAACGGCGCCAGGACCACCTCCGAGGCGGCGGCCAGCAGCCCCTCGCGCAGTCCGGTCTCGGCCCATCTCGCGGGCGGCACCCGCGACCCGAGCGCCACCTCGCTCGCGGCGAACGTCTCGCGGGCCTCGGGCGTGAGGAACCGCCGCACGGTGGCGAGGAACGCGATCGGCGGCGGCTCCGCCGCAGCGAGGCGGTCCAGCTCGTCGGGCGTCAGGCGCTCCACGCGGGCGAGGAACCGGGCCAGCCGCTCCTCGGGCCTACCGCTGACGAGATCGGTCCGCCTCGGGCCGGCCGGGCGCCGGGGCCGAGCGGACGCCGGGCGTCGCCACGGGGCATGCGCCAGACGGCCGCCCCGACCCTGCGGGGCGCCTGCCGAGCGTGCCGCCACGCCCGGCGGCACGCCTGCCCGGTCCGCGTCGTACCGAGCGCGGAGGCCCGCGTCCGACAGCCAGTCGTGGGCGACGTTGATCCGCTTGGCGCGCTCGAGCGCGTCGGCGCCGTCGCCCGCGACGTCCGGGTGGTGCTTGCGCAGCAGCGCCCGCCAGGCCACCTCGATCGCCTCGGGCGAGGCGTCGTGGCCCACCTCGAGCCGGGCGTAGAGGTCGTCGTCGGGGACGAGCGGCGCGGGCACCTGCCTCCCTCGCAGCGCCGATCGGCGGGGTCGGGCCTCAGGCCGGCGTGGCCGCCCGGCCCTCGAGGAACTCGGTGACGCGCTCGATCGACTGGACCGAACGGGCACCGGTGGCGCGCTCGGTGACCTCGACGCCGCCGCTGGCCAGGGAGCGCGGGCTCACCGTGAGCAGCCACGGCATGCCCAACAGCTCCGCGTCCGTGAACTTGACGCCGGGCGAGTCGTCGCGGTCGTCGAACAGGATCTGGCGCGCGTCCCCGGCGGCCGCGGCGACCGCGTAGAGCTGCTCCGCCACCTCAGTCACCCTGGGGTCCTTGTTCGCCCCGATCGCGACGAGGTGGGCGGGGTACGGCGCCACCTCGGCCGGCCACACGATGCCCTTCTCGTCGTGGTGGGCCTCCACGATGCACGCCACGTTGCGCCCCAGGCCGATGCCGTAGGAGCCCATGACGATCGGGTGGCGCTCGCCGTCCTCGCCCAGGTACTCGGCGCCCAGCGCCTTGGTGTACTTGGTGCCGAGCTTGAAGATGTTCCCGATCTCGATCCCGTTGCGCAGGATGACGGGCCCGCCGCACTTGGGGCAGGCGTCGCCCTCACGGACGTTGGAGATGTCGGCGACGAGGTCGGCCTGGTAGTCGCGGCCGAGGTTGGTGTTTCGGATGTGGTAGCCCGGCTTGTTGGCGCCCGCGACCAGGTTGGGCGACTGGGCGACGAGCGAGTCCACGACCACGACGGCGTCGCGCGAGCCGATGGGGCTGCCGTAGCCGGCCTGCATGCCCCGGGCGATGATCTCCTCGACCTGCGCCGGGCGGATGCCGCCCTTCGCCTGGACCGCATTCACCAGCTTGGTCTCGTTGACGTCGTGGTCGCCGCGGACGATGGCCACGATGAAGCGGCCGTCGCCGGCGACGACGAAGAATGCCTTCGCGGTCCGCGAGGCGGGCACGCCGAGGAACGACGCCAGCGCGTCGATCGTGGTGGCGTCCGGCGTGTGAACCTCCTCCAACGGGAGCAGGGCCTCCGCCTCGGGGGCGGGCGTCGTCGAGGGCGCCACCTGGCGGTTCGCGGCATAGCCGCAGGCCTCGCACAGCACCAGCACGTCCTCGCCCGCGGGGTTGAGGAACATGAACTCGTGGGCCAGGCTGCCGCCCATCATGCCCACGTCCGAGCTGACCGGGATGGCCTTGAGGCCCAGGCGCTCGAAGATGCGCGTGTACGCGCGATGGTGGGCCCAGTAGTTGACGTCCAGGCCGGCCTCGTCGCGATCGCAGCTGTACGAGTCCTTCATGACGAACTCGCGCACGCGGATCAGGCCGCCGCGGCTCCGGGGCTCGTCGCGGAACTTGGTCTGGAAGTGGTAGACGATGAACGGCAGCTGGCGATAGCTGCGCACGATGTCGCGCAGCAGGTCGGCCACGACCTCCTCGTGCGTCATGGCGAGCACCATGTCGCGGTCGCCGCGGTCCTTGAAACGCGCCATCTCCGGACCGATCGCGTCGTAGCGCCCGGTCTCGCGCCAGAGGTCCGCCGGGTGGACCACCGGCATCTCCATCTCCTGGCCGCCGATGGCGTTGAGCTCCTCGCGGATCACCTGCTCCACCCGCTTGCTCACCCGGAACCCGAGCGGCAGCAGCGAGTAGATGCCGGCACCCAGCTGGCGCACGTAGCCTGCCCGCAGCAGCAGCCGATGCGACGGCATCTCCGCGTCGGCGGGATCGTCGCGGAGCGTGGTGAAGAACAGGTTGGACAGGCGCATGGGCGAAGGATACCGGGCCGGCGGGCGCGCGGTCGCGACCCTCCCCGGGCGCGGCCGGGCTGACGCTCGCGTCGCGTGTCGCTCGCGCCGGCGAAGTTGACCAATCGTTAACATCGGCCGGCGCCACCCGCCCCGTATGCTCGCCCCGCGCCCGCCCGTCACGCTGGCCCCGAGGTGCCCAAGCCATCGACCACGTCACGCTGCTCCTGGCCGCCGTCGTCGTCCTGGCGGTGGCGTTCGACTTCAGCAACGGCTTCCACGACACCGCGAACGCCATCGCCACGTCGGTGGCGACGAGGGCCCTCCGCCCGCAGCACGCGCTGCTCATGGCCGCCGCGTTCAACTTCATCGGCGCCTTCGCCGGGACGGCCGTGGCCAAGACCATCGGCGCGGGGCTCGTGGACGAGAAGACGACGTCGCAGGTGATCGTGGCGTCGGCGCTGCTCGGCGCGATCGCCTGGAACCTCATCACGTGGTGGTCGGGCCTGCCCAGCTCGTCCAGCCACGCGCTCATCGGCGGACTGCTGGGCGCGACCATCGTGGCGGTCGGCAGCGGCTCGGTGAAGTGGTCGGGCGTCTGGGACAAGGTGGTCGTGCCGCTGATCAGCTCGCCGCTGATCGGGTTCGCCGGCGCCTTCGTGCTGATGCTCGGCCTGACCTGGCTGTTCCGCAACACCGCGCGCAAGCCGCTCGGCCGGGCGTTCAAGCGCCTGCAGGTCCTGTCGGCGGGCTACATGGCGTTCGCGCACGGCAGCAACGACGCGCAAAAGACCATGGGCATCGTGACCCTGGCCCTGTTCTCCGCGGGCGTGATCCCCACCACGGACGTCCCGGTCTGGGTGATCGCGATGGCCGCCACCGCGATGTCGCTGGGCACCGCCATCGGCGGCTGGCGGATCATGCACACCATGGGCCATCGCGTGGTGGAGCTCGAGCCCATCCACGGGTTCGCGGCCGAGACCACCGCCGCCACGGTCATCATGGGCGCCGCCCACCTGGGCATGCCGGTCTCGACGACGCACGTCATCGCCAGCGCGATCATGGGCGTGGGCGCGAGCAAGGGCACCCGAGGGGTCCGCTGGGGCGTCGCCCGCCAGATCCTGATCGCCTGGGTCCTCACGCTGCCGGCTGCTGGCGCCATCGGCGCCGTGGCCTGGGTGGTGCTCGAGTCACTCACCAAGACAGTCGGGCTGTCGTGACCCGCCGCAGCGCACCGGCCCGCGGCCACGCTCCCCAGCGCACCCCGCCCCGCTCCCCCGCCGTCCGCCAGCCCGCCACCGGAGGCACGCCATGGTCCGCCTGATCCCCCGCGACGAGAAGTTCTTCGGCCTGTTCGTCGAGGACGGCGACCTCATCCTCGAGGCGGCGCGCAAGCTCGAGGACCTCGTGGCGAGCTATGACCGGCTGGAGGAACGCATCGCCGAGATCCACGCGATCGAGAAGAAGGGCGACGCCATCGACGGCGAGGTGATCCTGCGTCTCGAGCGCTCGTTCACCACGC
>JAKAMV010000529.1 GCA_021812735.1 Chloroflexota bacterium
CTATGATCCGCCACCGGCCGAGGACCCGTGGTGTAGCGGCCCAACATGCCAGCCTGTCACGCTGGAGATCGCCGGTTCGAATCCGGTCGGGTCCGCCATCGTTCGCCTCCCCGCACGCCCCGTCCGCCCGCCCGGACGGGGCGTCCCTTTTGCGCGGGGGCTGGACAGGTCCTCCGGGCGCGCTAGGCTGCCGCCATGCGCGGCATCGATCCTCGGCGCGCGGCGACCGAGACCGCACCACATCCGCAGGACGTCCCCGGGCGGCGCGGCGCGGGCACGGCACTGTCGGGCGCCAGGGCGATCGCCGCAGCGGCGGCCATGCTGGCGGTGCTGCTCGTCATCGTCGGCATCTCGGGCGCGCTGGGGCTCGGGTCATCGTCGGCCGTCACGGCGCCGTCGACACAGGCCGCCCGGGCCGGGGAATCGCCCGGCACAGGCGGCGCGAGCGTCGCGCCCGCCGCGGCGCCGTCGGCGAACACAGGGTCCGGTGGCGCCACGCGGTCTGCCGCGGCCTCCAGCCCGTCCGCCGCTGCCGGCGCCCCCGCGGTCGCGGACGTGGCGTTCGTCCCGGTGACCTCGTTCCGGTCCGGCCGCTCGAGCACCCGCGCCGCGGACGTCAGCGGCATCGCCACCGGCGCCTCGCCGTTCGCGTCGCTCGTCCTGGTCCAGGCTGACGCCGACGCGGAGCTCGGGCCGTTGGGCGTGGACCCCGCGGCGCTCAGCGCGAGGCTGGTCCGCGTGGCGAGCGCCGACGCGCTCATGACCGCGCTGGCCAGGCACGCGACCTGGCTCGGCTTCCTGCGCGCCGACCAGGTTGGCCCCGGCGTGAAGGCCCTCGCCTGGGGATCGAGCAGCCTGTTCGGCGAGTCGCGCGTGGCGTCGCTGGCGAGCTGGCCGCTCCACGTGGGGCTCGCGGCCGGGGCGGCCGCGACGGCCTACGACCCGGCGGCGGCGTGGACCCTGTTCGCGGCCGGCGACCTGGGCCTCGACCGCGGCGCCGCTCTCGCCATCCGGCAGCACGGCAGCAACCCCGACTACCTCTACGACGGCGGCACGGTGACCATCACCGGTCACTGCAGGAACTGCTCGCCGTTCGGGTGGGACCTCCCCTACACCCGGCGCACCGGCCACGCGGGCGCCGTGCGGGCGCTGATCCGGGGGGCCGACCTCGCCATCGCCAACATGGAGGAGGTGGCGGTCGCCAACTGGACATTCCACTCGCACGGCACCGTGTTCACCGGCAACCCGGCCTACCTCGCCGGCGTCCGCGACGCGGGCTTCGACTGGGTCTCGATGGGCAACAACCACGTCGGCGACTTCGGCCCGGCGGGCGTGCTGCAGTCGATGCGCTACCTCACGCAGTACGGGCTGCTGCACGGCGGGGCGGGCGTCGACACGGCCGCCGCGCACCGGCCCTCGATCGTCACGGTCGACGGCGTCAAGGTCGCGCTGCTCTCGTACGACACGATCGCGCCCGGCTACAACGCCACCGCGACGAAGGCCGGCTCGGCCCGGATGACGTACGGCTGGCTCAGGCACGACATCTCGGCGGCGCGGGCGGCGGGCGCGCAGGTGGTCATCGTCTGGCCGCACTGGGGCGTCGAGTACACCGCGGGCCCGTCCCAGACCCAGCAGACGCTCGCCCATGACGCCATCGACCTGGGCGCGGACCTGGTGATCGGCAATCACCCCCACTGGGCGCAGGCGATGGAGGTCTACAAGGGCAAGCCGATCTGGTATGCGCTGGGCAACTTCACGTTCGACCAGACCTGGTCAGAGCCCACGATGGAGGGCATCTCCCTCGAGCTCACGTTCTCGGGCAGCCGCCTCGTGCAGGCGTGGATCCACCCGCACCTCGTCCTCGACTACGCCCAGCCCAACCTGATGGACCCGCTCGGCTCGGGCGGGGTGGTGCTGGACCAGGTGTTCAAGGCGTCGAAGCACCTGCCCTGGTAGGTCGGCGGGGGCTTCGACGGGCTCGGTGGCTGGCGACTGTGGCTCGCGGTCGCCTCGGTCCGGAACTCCAGGGTCGCCCCCGGCCCGGCGCTCCCAGATGACCGTGGTGCGGTCCGTATCGGTGCTGGCGGGGCCCCCGCGCAGCAGCTCATCGTCGGCCGTGCGCGGAGGCGGCCCCGGCATGTCGCAGATGGCCGTGGCGCGGCCCGTGTCCAAGAGCGCGCTGGATAGTGGCCGCAGGACGGTCGTATGGGGCGAACTGGGCCCGGGCCCATGCTGATGACCGTCGGGCGAGCAGATGCCCGGTCTTCACGGCATACGGGCCGCAGGGTGAGCAAGTGCCAGGTACGGGCCGCAGGGCGAGCACCTGCCGGAAGCGGCCCGCAAGTGCCGAAGACCCGCGCCTCCCGCCGGACCCCCTGCTCCCTCGGCCCGCGCGGCAGCCGCGCTCAGCCCCAGCCGTACGGGCCCGGCTCCAGCCCGGCCAGCCCCTCGAACAGGTCCGCCTCGCGGTCCGGCGCCGACACCCGCGACGCCACTCGGATGTACGCTTCCCTGGACCAGAACTCGCGCCACGAGTCGCGCCCGAAGCGCACGAACGGGTTCTCGCCGCTGATCTGCGTCACGTGCGCCGTGAAGGCGAGCCAGCGGGCGTCCAGCGCCCCGCTGATGTCCACCCAGGTCGTGATCGTCTCGTCAGGGACGAGCATCTTGGCGGCGAAGGCCTCGAACTCGGCGAGCTGCTCCGGCGTGGCGTTCTCCGGCGGCATCCAGAAGGACCGCTCGCCGATCTCCTCCATCTTCGCGTTGAGCGCGAGGCGCACGGAGCGCGGGATCGCCTGCTCGTACAGCTTCGCCGGCGCCCACGGCGCGAGGCCGCCCTCCACCTCCGGCGCGCCGGTGCCGCCGTGCTCGGGCGCGAGCTGCTCGGCGTACCACGCCGGGTCCCCGGCGCGCTCGAACGCCCCGGTCGCGACGACGTGGGTGCGGATGTGGTCCGGGTGCCCGTAGCCGCCGAACTCGTTGTAGGTGGTCATCACGTCGGGCCGGAACCGCCGGACCATCCAGACCATCCGGCCGATCGCCTCGTCGACGTCGGCCTGCCAGAAGCAGCGCGGGTCGCGGTTGCCGGCCCGGCCCATCATGTCGGAGTCGCGGTACCCCAGGTTGTCCCACTCGGTGACGCCCAGAGCGTTCATCGCCGCCTCGAGCTCGCCCATCCGCGTCTCGCCCAGCCGCCGGTGGTTGTCGGGCGTGTCGAGCTCGGGCACGACGATCTCGCCCATCTCCCCGCGCGTGCAGGTCACGAGCGCCACGCGGTGCCCGGCGCGGACCGCCATCGCCATGGTGCCGCCCGTGCCGATCGTCTCGTCATCGGGATGGGCGTGGGTGGTCAGGAGCGTGAGGCGGCGGGAACCCGCCTGGGACGTCTGGTCAGTCATGGGGCGAATCCTAATCGGGTCGCGCGCGATCCACCCAGACGGCGGTCGCGGCCGGCCAGACGGCGGTCGCGGCCGGCGGCTGGCGGGTGCTGCGGCCGTGCTGGACCGCCTTGGGCCGGCGACGAGCGGGTCGCCCGACACGTTACGCTGCGCCGATGACCGACCCCGCACCGATGACCGACCCTGCGCCGCTGCCCGAATCCCTCCACACGTTCGCGACCGACGCCCTCCGCGCGGCAGGCGTCGCCTTCCGCGCCGTGCGCACGGAGATCCCGACCTCCGCCGAGGAGAGCGCGTCGCTGCAGGGCATCCCGCTGGGCGCGCTGCTGCGCTCGATCCTCGTCCGGCGGGCCGCCGACGACTACCTGTTCGTGCTCGTCCCGGGCGGCCGCAGGTTCGACTGGCCCAAGCTGCGGGCCCATCTGGGCACGAGCCGCCTGTCACTGCCGGACAAGGACGAGGCGAAGGCCGAGACCGGCTACGAGCGCGGCGCCATCACGCCCCTCGGCGCTCGACGCCCCTGGCCGGTCATCGCCGACGCGTCGATCGTGGGCCGCGACCTGGTCGCGATCGGCGGCGGCGCGCGCGGCTTCAACGTCCACCTGTCGCCGGCGGACCTCATCGCCGTGACCGGGGCCGAGGTCGTCGACATCACGGTGCCGGAGGGGCCAGCTGGCGCTTGACGTCTCCCCACGCCCCTGCGAGGGTCCCCCCGTGGCGGGTGCGCCGCGCGCAGCGATCGGGAGTTGGACGGCGATGAGACTGGCGCTGGGGCTTGCGGCGGGCGTCGTCCTGCTCGCCACGGGCGGCTGCGGCACCCTGTCCGCCACGCCCTCGCCCACGCCCACGTCGCCCATCGCGGGCGGCGTCGTCGGGCCCTTCTACTTCTCGCACCCCTCTTCGTGGACCACTTCGACCGCCGGCGCCCCGCAGCGTGACCGGACGGTGCTGGGCTTCGTCGTCTCGCCGCCCGCGACCGCCGTCCAGAGTTGCGGCCCCGACTACGTCGTCGGCGGCGGAGGGTGCGCGGAGCTGGTGTCAGTGCCTGACGGGACCGTCGTGCTGACCATGTCCGGCTGGACGCAGTCGTCGTGCAGCATGACCGCCCAGGCGGTGGTCAGCGCCGAGGTGGCCTCGGGCTGGACGTCGCAGACCATCGGCGGCCTCCCGGCGGCGTACGACCACGGCGCCGCGGCCCCGGGCGGCTTCACGCGAACCTGGGAGATCGCCGGGCCGACCAAGGGCGACTGCACGGTCTACGAGGTGAAGGCGCAGTTCGGGCCGTCCGCGACGGCGCTCGCGGCGGACGTGGACGCGCTGGTGGCGTCGATCCAGGTCCGCATTCCGGGCCAGTGACGCGCCGCTGCCGGGGCGCTCGCTCCTGGGCGGGCGCCCGCCGGCCGCGGCCTCGCTACCATCTTCGCGATGCCCGAGCCCCCTGAGCCGAACGCCGCTGCCCCGCTCGCCGCTGCCCCGCTCGCCGCTGACCCGACCGCCGCGGGAGCAGCCTCCCCGGTGACCCGCCGCCCCGGCCCGCTGGCCGGGATCCGCGTCGCCGACTGCTCGGCCGTGCTGGCGGGCCCGTACTGCACGATGCTGCTGGCGGACCTCGGTGCCGACGTGGTCAAGGTGGAGCCGCCCGAGGGCGACGGCACGCGCATCTGGGGCCCGCCCTGGGTGGGCCGCGAGCAGGACGGCACCCGGACCGCCGCCTACTTTCTGGCGATGAACCGCAACAAGCGGTCGATCCGCCTGGACCTCAAGACCGACGCCGGCAAGGAGGTCCTGCGGCGCCTGCTGCGCACGAGCGATGTGTTCGTGGAGAACTTCCGCGTCGGCGGGCTCGCCCGGCTCGGCTTCGCAGACGAGGTGCTCGAGGACCTCAACCCGGACCTCGTCCACCTCGCGATCAGCGGCTTCGGGCCCAGCGGGCCGGAGGCGGCCAAGCCGGGCTACGACTTCGTGATCCAGGCGACCAGCGGCCTGATGTCGATCACCGGCGCCACCGACGCCGAGGGGGGCGGCCCCACCAAGGTGGGCGTGGCGATCAGCGACGTGGTGACGGCCCTGTTCGCCACGATCAGCGTCCTGGCCGCGCTGCTCGGGCGGGCGCGGGCCGGGGCGCCCGGCCAGCGGATCGACGTCTCGCTCCTCGAGTCCACGCTGGCAGTCCTGGTCAACCAGGCGCAGAACGCGTTCGTGTCCGGGCAAGCGCCGCGCCGCCTCGGCAACGCGCACCCCAACATCGTCCCGTACGAGACGTTCAGGACCGCAGACGGGGAGATCGCCATCGCGGTCGGCTCGGAGCGCCAGTGGCCTCGCGTGTGCGAGTCGCTCGGCCTGCCCGAGCTGGCGGACGACCCCCGCTTCGCCACCAACGGCGCCCGCGTGGAGAACCGCGCGCTCCTGCGGTCCATCCTGGCCGGGCGGTTCCTCGCCGGCACGTCGGCCCACTGGCTGGCGGAGATGGACGCCGCCGAGATCCCCGCCGGCCCGATCAACGACGTCCTGGCCGCCTTCGCCCAGCCGCAGGCGCGGGCGCGCGGCATGACTGTCGAGGTCGAGCACCCGGTGCTCGGCGTGCTCCGGCAGGTGGGGATCCCGTTCCACCTGGCCGAGACGCCGGCCAGCATCCGTACCGCGCCGCCGCTGCTCGGCGAGCACACGCGCGAGATCCTCGCGGAGCTGGGCTACGCGCCCGAGGAGATCGCGGCCCTCGCCGCCGCGCGGGTGACGTGACTCCGGCGGGCCCGCGGCGCGGCGAGTCCACGCCGGCGACCGCCCGGGGTCGGCGATCGCCGGCGTGGAGCGGGGAAGCGCCCCCGGCGGTGCTACTGGCCGCTCGCGCTCGCCTGGAACAGGCCGATGGCGCCGTGGTTGACCATGTTGAACGCGTGGTCGACGAAGGCGTACATGCCCTCCTCGGCCGGGCTGAACTCGATGATCGCCGCCTGGGCCGGGGCGAGGTCCACCGCCTGGGCGCCCCAGCCGTCGGCGTTGCCCTTCTGGAGGAGCATGCCCTCCTTCTCGACCGTGTCGAAGATGGTCCCGACGACGTGGAACGAGGTGCCGATGTTGGGCCCCGCGTCGAGCACGAAGACCCGCACGCGCCCCCCCGCCTTCACGGGGATCGGATGGTCCTTGTACTGGTTGGCGATGCCGTTGAAGACGACGAAGTCGGGCTGCGGTGCGGTCGAGTTCGCCTTGGCGTAGTCCACCGGCTGGCCCTGCGCGCCGAGGTACCACTCGCTCTGGACGAAGGCGAACTCCTCGTCTGCGGGGCCGAGCACCTTGTCGATGCCGCCCTTGGGCTCGACGATGACCATGCCGAACATGCCGTTGGCGATGTGGAGCAGGGCGGGCTGCGTGCCGCAGTGGTACATCCAGACGCCGGCGTAGTCGGCCTGGAACGTGTACGTGAACGTGGCGCCGGGCTTGATCTCCACCATCTGGTGGTCCATCGCCGTCTGGCTGGCGTGGAAGTCGATCGAGTGGCTCATCGGCGTCTCGTTGGTCAGGTGGACGCGGACGGTGTCGCCCAGGTGGACCCGGATGACCGGCCCCGGGACGGTCCCGCCGAAGGTCCACACGTGGACGACGTACCCAGCGGCGACGGTCATGTCCGTTTCGACGATCGGGAGGTTGACGTCGTGGACGGTGCCCGGCATGACGGGCGGGGCCTTCGGGTCGCGCAGGACGTAGGCGGGGGCGTTGGGGTCGGCGCTGGGCGCGGCAGCGGCCGCCGCCGCCGGCGCCGCGCTG
>JAKAMV010000530.1 GCA_021812735.1 Chloroflexota bacterium
ACGTCCTGCCGGGCGGGCACGACGTTGCCGTGGTAGTCGCGGTGCGAGACCGGGCCCAGGACGCAGGTGCCATCATCGAGCGCCTTGACGATGGCGCGGCCGAGCTCGTTCTCGAACTGCCAGCCCTCGCCGTTGTCGATCAGGTTCTGCATGAACGCGACCGGGTAGTGGTCGCGCCCGTCTTGGAGCGCGCGCGCGAGCTCGGGGTCGTCGGTCATCGGTTGGGCCTCGTGCGATGGCGCGGGTTGCCGCGCCGGGTTCGGTGGCGGGACGCCGCATGATTGTAGGACGGCCGCCGGTCCGGCCCACCCCCGCCTAGGGACGCCGGTCGGTGCTCGGCCGCTCCCACAGGTTGACGCCGCCCTCGACCGCGAACCGGTCGATCTCGGCCAGCTCCTCGGCCGTGAACGACAGGTTCGCCAGGGCGCCCGCATTCTCGCGGATCTGGGCGGGCGAGCTCGCGCCGATCAGCGTGGTCGTGACCCGCGGGTCACGCAGCACCCAGGCCAGCGCCATCTGCGCCAGCGACTGGCCGCGCCGCCGGGCGATCTCGTTGAGCGCCCGGACCCGGGCGAGGTTCTGCTCGGAGAGCATCGACGCCTGGAGGGAGCCGCCGCCGGGCCGGTTGATCCGGGCGTCGGCCGGGATCCCGCCGAGGTACTTGTCCGTGAGCAGGCCCTGGGCGAGCGCGGTGAACGCGATCATGCCGGCGCCCACGTCCTCGAGCGTGTCGAGCAGCTCCGCCTCCACCCACCGGTTCAGCATGTTGTACGAAGGCTGGTGGATCAGCAGCGGCACGCCCTCGGCGCGGAGGATGGCGGCCGCCTCGCGGGTCTTGGCCGCCGAGTAGGACGAGATGCCCACGTACAGCGCCTTGCCCTGCCGGACCGCGTGGGCGAGCGCGCCCATCGTCTCCTCGAGCGGCGTGTCCGGGTCGAAGCGGTGCGAGTAGAAGATGTCGAAGTACTCGACGCCCACGCGGCGGAGGCTCTGGTCAAGGCTCGCGAGGACGTACTTGCGGGAGCCGCCCCCCTGGCCGTACGGGCCCGGCCACATGTCCCAGCCGGCCTTGCTGCTGATGACGAGCTCGTCGCGGTGCGCGGCCAGGTCCTCGCGCAAGATCCGCCCGAAGTTGACCTCGGCCGAGCCGTAGGGCGGCCCGTAGTTGTTGGCAAGGTCGAAGTGGGTGATCCCCAGGTCGAACGCGGTGGTGACCATCTCGCGCTGGAGGGACGCGGGCGTGGTGTCCCCGAAGTTGTGCCACAGCCCCAGCGAGATCCGGGGCAACTGCAGGCCGCTGCGTCCGCAGAAGGCGTAGGGCATGGCGTCATAGCGATCGGGGGCGGGCTGGTAGGTCATGGCGAGCCTCCTGGTCGACGTCGGGTCGGGCGCTCCTGACAGTGTCGCTCGGATGGGGGATCGGCGGGGGCACCACGTCGTCGCTCTGTCCCGGGTTGTTGCCTGCCGGCTCGCCGGGTCGCTGACCGCCGCCGCGCTCCTGCCTCGCCCCTGCCCCGCCCCTGCCCCGTCCCTGCCCGCTGGGCGGGCACTCCAGCGCGCGTGACCCTCCATCGGGCAGGCCGATGCGCGCACCCCGTCGCGATCGGCCGATGCGGTTCGTCTCGCGCGTCAGGTTGACCGCGCAGCGGGCACCTGCATCCGGCTGCCCTCGTGGCGGGTGCGCGCCTCGGATGCGCGGCCCGCCCGCGACGGCGGCTCGGACAGCCGCGCCCGTGGCACCGGCTCGCAAACCCAGTCAAAGGACGTCTGCTCGTCGCCAGGCGCCTGACAGAACCCGCGGCCCGCGACTGGGTGGCAGCACACCCTCGGCGCTGCTCCGGTCTGCGTGCGGGACCGGCACCGAGGCTCCTCGCCACGCTCCGCCGCGCAGTCGTGCTTCCACTGCCCGGCAGGAACCGGGGCCGGCCGCGCCGGTGGCGGGAGACTCAGCCGCCGGCGATCGCCCGCATCGCCGCGACAGCCGCGTCCACGTCCGCCTCGGTGCTGAACGCGCCGAGCGAGAAGCGCACGCTGCCCCGTTCGATGGTCCCGAGGTCTCGGTGGACCAGCGGCGCGCAGTGCACCCCGACCCGGACGGCGATGTCGAAGTCGCCGTCGAGAATGGCGCCCACGTCCTCCGGGTCGATGCCGGCGACGTTGCAGGCGAGCACGCCAACCCGGCCCGCCAGGTCCCCGTCGGCGCGGTAGACCGTCACACCGTCGATCGCCGCCAGGCCGTCGCGGAGGCGAGTCAGGAGGGCCACCTCCCGCGCGTGGAGCGCCTCGACCCCCTGCGCGCGGACGAACGCCAGCCCCTCGCCCAGCCCCAGCACGCCGAGCAGGTTGAGGGTCCCCGCCTCGAGGCGGAGCGGGTACGCCTGCGTGTGCACCAGGCTGGCCGAATCCACGCCGGTGCCGCCGAAGCGCGTCGTGGCCACCTCGAGCGACGGCATCACGACCAGCCCGCCGATGCCCGGCGGCCCGTAGAGCGACTTGTGCCCGGTGAAGGCGAGCGCGGCGATCCCCATGGCCGCCATGTCGATCGGGACCTGGCCCGCCGACTGCGCCGCGTCCACGACTACCGGGATGCCGCGGGCGGCGCAGCGTCGGGCCACCTCGGCCACCGGCTGGACGGTCCCAAGCACGTTGGAGGCGTGCGTCATCACCACCAGCCGGGTCTCGGGCCGCAGCAGGGCCTCGACCGCGTCCGGCGTGACGATCCCCCGCTCGTCGAACGGCGCGGCGTCCCAGGCGATGACGCCCGCTTGGGTGAGGTGGTGAAGCGGCCGCAGCACGCTGTTGTGCTCCAGCCGCGTGGCCACCGCGTGGTCCCCGGGCCGCAGCAGGCCCAGGATCGCGGTGTTCAGCGCGTCGGTGGCGTTCGCGCCGAAGGCGACCCGCTCCGGCTCGGGCGCCCCGAAGAACGCCGCCACAGCGGACCGGACCTCGTCCACGGCGTCGCCCGCGCGCAGCGCCAGGTCGTGGCTGCCGCGTCCGGGCGACACGCCCAGATCCCGGTATCGCTCCAGCGCCCGCTCGAGCGTGCGCGGGGCCTTGGGGAACGTCGTCGCGGCGTTGTCGAGGTAGATCACGTCAGTCGAGGCACGTCTGCGGGTTGGGCAGCCCGGCGAGCCGGCGCGCGCCCAGTCTGATGCCGTCCGGGAAGAGCCGCTCCAGCTCGAGCAACGGCAGGCCGGTCCCCGCCCGCAGGTCTTTGTTCATCGGCGCCCGGCCGTGCCCGTCATACCAGTCGCGCATGAAGCGGATCACCCGCCACTGTGTCGCGTCGAGGCCGTCCATGCCCCGCTCGCGCGCCAGCTCTAGCGCCGCCGCCTCGGACCAGTCGTCGAAGTCCCAGAAGAACCCCTCGTCGTCGAAGAAGACGGGGCGGCCCGCCACCACGCGCGCGACGCGGGAGCGGGCCGACATCTCGGGCATCGGCGGGCGCCGGTCAGCCGGCCGCGGCCTTCCGGGCGGCCAGGGCCGCCTTGACGCGCTCCGGCGTGGCCGGCAGGTCGTAGACCATGGCGCCGGTCGCGTCGCGGATCGCGTTCACCACCGCCGGCGCGGTGGCCACCATCGCCATCTCGCCAATCCCCACCGAGCCCAGCGTGCCCAGCTCCCGCGGCGTCTCGACGAGGATCGTCTCCATCTCCATGGCGTGGCGGATGTTGGGGAACTTGAACGAGATCCAGTCCTTCGACTTGCCGTGGACGTACTCCTCGCGCAAGGCGAAGCCCACGCCCATGTCCATGCCGCCGTGGAGCTGGCCCTCCACGTTCTGGGGGTGGATGATGCGGCCCGGGTCCGCGGCGGAGGTCAGCTTGACCACCCTGACCTCGCCGGTCTCGGTGTTCACCTCCACCTCGGCCATCTGGATGCTGAACACCTGGACCTCGAACGACGGGCCCAGGCCCGTCACCGGGTCCATGGGCGCCGTCTCCAGGGTGGTCCGCTTGCCCTGGTAGCGCACCGGGACGCCGGCCGCCGCGAAGTCCGCGTACCGGCGCGAGCCGAGCTCGTCCATCGCCCGGCGAAGGTGCTGCGCGGCGTCCACCGCCGCCCCGCCGAGCATGTACGTCGCGCGCGAGCCGGAGACCGGGCCGGAGGCCGCGGTGTCGTCGGTGCTTCGCATGCGGAGGCGGACCTTGGCCAGCGGCAGGTCGAGGACCGAGCCCACCAGCTGGGCGATCATCGAGTCGTTGCCCTCGCCCGGGTCGCCGGCCGCGATGTAGACCGTGACGCCGTCGTCCGGGTCGAGCTCCACGAAGCCGATCGACTTGTCGCCCGGCATCGCGATGCCGAAGGCCGCCGCGCCGAGGCCCACGCCGCGCCGGACCGGCCCGTCGCTGCTCGCGGCCCGCGCATCGGCCAGCGCCCGCGCGTACGGCGCCTCCATCGCGTCGCACGTCCGCGGGAACGGCCACTCGGTGACGACGTGGCCGGTCGCCTTTGCCTCGCCGGGCTTGAGCGAGTTGCGCCGGCGGAACTCGAGCCGGTCGATGCCCGCCTTCTCGGCGAGCAGGTCCACCGCGCACTCGAGCGCGTAGTGGGTCTGGGGCGGCCCGGCCCCCCGGGCGGCGGAGCCCCACGGGTTGTTCGTGTACACCAGGCGCGAGGTGACGGCCAGGTTCGGCACGTTGTAGGCGCTGGTCAGCATGTGCAGCGAGCGGTTGACGATGACCCGGCCGAGGCTCATGTAGGCGCCGTTGTCCACGGTGATGTCCATGGCCATGGCGGTGAGCTTCCCGTCGGCGTCGCAGGCGAGCCGGGTGTCGATCTCGTACGGGTGGCGCTTGGACGTGATCAGCATCGACTCGGCGAGGCTGGGCACGTAGCGCACCGGGCGGTTGAAGTGGAGCGCGGCGGCGCCCGCGATGCCCTCGGTGATGACCTCGACCTTGATGCCGAACTGCCCGCCCGAGAAAGGCTCCTCGTAGCGGATGCTCTCCCAGCCGAGCGCCTCCTGGAGCGTCTGCATGTGGAGGTGGATGTTGATGCTCCGGCCCAGGACGACCAGCTCCGCGTCCTCGCCCTGGCCCTCCATCCAGGCCAGGCTGACCTCGGGCTCCATCGGCGACTGGTGCACGAACTGGGTCGTGAAGTGCGCCGTGATCTCGTGGGCGGCCGTGGCGAACGCGGCGGCGGCGTCGCCCTTCGTGATCGGCTGCTCGTAGCACAGGTTGGGCAGCTCGTCGTGGAGCTGCGGGGCGCCCGGCGCCATGGCCTTGGCCGGCGTGTCGAGCAGCGGCAGCACGTCGTACTCGACCCGGACGGCCTCGGCGGCGGCGAGCGCGTGCTCACGGGTGTCGGCCGCGACGATGGCGATGGCGTCGCCCAGGAGGCGCACCTTGGTGTCGCACAGGACCGGGCGGTCCGCGACCTGGTACTTGAGCCGGTTGGTGCCCCGGATGTCCCTGGCGGTCATGACACCGGCGACGCCCGGCATCCCCTCGGCGGCCGAGGTGTCCACGCTCCTGATCAGCGCGTGGCCGACGGGCGCCCGGGTCACGGCGATCTCGAGCGCGCCGGGCATGCGGATGTCCGCGCCGAAGGTGGCGGTGCCCGTGGCCTTGGCCATCGCGGAGGGCCGCGGGAACGAGGTGCCGATGAGCGGGGCGTCCGCGGGCGGGGTGTAGTCCGCGGGCGTGGCCTCGCCGCGCAGGAACTTCCCGGCCAGCTGGACGCCGTCGATGATCTTGACGTAGCCCGTGCAGCGGCACAGGTTGCGGCGGAGGGCGCGCTTCACCTCGTCCCGGGTCGGGTCCGGGTTGTGGCGGAGCAGCTCGTCGGCCGTGACGATCATGCCCGGCGTGCAGAAGCCGCACTGGACGGCGCCCGCCAGGACGAACGCCTCCTGGATCAGCCCCGGGCGGTCCGGCGTGCCCAGGCCCTCGATCGTGGTGATCTCGGCCCCGTCGAGGTCCTCGACCCTGGTGATGCACGAGAGCACGGCCTTGCCGTTCACCTGGACCATGCAGGTGCCGCACTGGCCCTTCCGGTCGCACGACTGCTTGGTGCCGGTCAGGCCGAGCTCCTCGCGGACGACGTCGAGCAGGACCGTGTCCCGGTCCTGTGCGAGCACCTCGACCGGGTGCCGGTTGACGGTGAGCCTGACTTTCTTCACGTGCGCTCCGCCCTGTTGTCCGCCCGGCCCGCGACGACCCGTCCGCCGCATCCGGCGCGAGCCACCATCATCGGGGGTACGACCGGCTGGGGTACACCGTTTCGGCCCCGTGTTGCACGGGCCGGTCGGCCCGCGGCGCCGCGCTACGAGCGGTCGTCGATCTCGATCACCGTCTCGTCCGGCCGGACGCCGCGCCGGACGTGCATGAGCTTGTACTGCCAGCCGTACTTGCGGCTGATGCGCGCCCTGCCGGCAGTCACCGCCTCCGGCGAGGCGGCGAGCGTCGCCCGAGCGGGCACCCACTCGCCTCTCGGCCTGCCGCGCATGTCGCACTGGCAGACCTCCACCTCGGGGTTGTTGCGGATCCGCTTCGCCTTGCCGGTGACAAGCGAGGTCAGCACGTAGAGCCGGCCGCTCTCGGCGGCCACCCAGACGGGCGTGTCCACCGCAACGCCGGTCCTGCGGAAGGTGCGCAGCAAGATATAGCGCGGGTCACCGAGCTGCGAGAGGGTCATGGTCGCCTCGAATGGGGCCCGGGCGGGCCCAAGACGATACCGGCCCCTCGCCCGCGGCGCGAGGAGGGGCCGTCCCCGACTCGATCAGTACTGGAACAGCAGCTCGCGGTACTTGGGCAGCGGCCACAGGTCGTCGGCGACCAGCGTCTCCAGCTCGTCAGCCACGGCTCGCAGCGCGTTCTGCGCAGGGATCACGACGTCCACGAACGCGCGGGCCTCGCCCTGGACGGTCTCGGCCTCGTGCGCCTCGTGCTGCGCGTGCTCAAGGGCGTGGATCGCGTCCACCAGGCTGTCGGTGAGCGAGCCCACCCTGTCGGCGACGGTCCTGACGCCCCGCGAGGGGCCCGCGGCGGCCAGCTGGCCCAGGTAGGCGACGCAGGCCGGCAGGATCATCGTCTTGGCGATGTCCAGGGCACAGCTCGCCTCGATGTTCTGGACCTTGACGTACTTCTCCCAGAAGATGTCCACGCGGGCCTCGAGCTCGCGCTCGGAGAGCACGCCGAAC
>JAKAMV010000531.1 GCA_021812735.1 Chloroflexota bacterium
GCACGCCTCGAAGATCGCGGTCAGGTCCAGCCGCCTCGTGGCGGCGTCATACAGCGCGCTCGCGAGCTTCACCACCCGCAACCCAGACTCCGGGTCGTCGCGTACCCACTCGAGCATGAGGCGTCCGTCGTAGAGGGCCAGGTCGTCGACGGACGGCAGCCACGCGTCGACCACGGCGAGCCCGCCCCGTCGCAGGTGACGCGCCATCACCGCCAGCGCGGCCCCCTGGCGCGGGGCGTCGCCGAGGAGGAAGAGGGTATTGAGGGCCAGGATCGCGAGGCCGAAGCGGGGCTCGGGCACCAGCTCGAACAGGTCCGCCTCCACGAGCTCCAGGCGACCGCCGCGTCGAACTCGATGGGCGCGGCGCTCGATCGTCCAGCGACCGCGGGCGCGGGCCAGCATGGCGGAGTCGTTGTCGACCGCCACGACCTCCAGTCCGTCGGCGGCCAACGGCACCGCGAGCCGTCCGGTGCCCGCCCCCAACTCGAGCACCGGGCCGCCCGTCCGCGCGGCGAGGGCACGGTACAGGTCGAGATCGCCCGGGTCGTCGGCCAGGTCGAGATCGTAGTAGCGGGCGAGCTCGTCGCCGATCGTCACATCGTCGCCCCGCGGAACTCGCGCCAGGCGGCCTCCACCAACGCCGGATCCGCGAGCAACTCGCAGGCCACCTGAGCGGCGACGGTCGCCGCGATCAGCGTCACCTCGTCGGCGCGCTCGCTGCGTGCCGCCTCGCGGAACTCGATCGAGTGGCCGGGCACGCCGCGCTCGCAGATCGCGAGCGACGGGTGGATCGTGGGCAGCACCTGGCTGACATTCCCCATGTCCGAGCTGCCGAGGTTCTCGCTCGGTGGGTCCTCGTGGAGACCGTACGCCTCTAGGTTCGCCAGGTACCGTGCGCCGAGGACGCGGTTGTGGCGCATCGTGTCCGAGCGCCCCGAGAAGGCGACCTCGACGGTGCAGCCCGTGGCAAGCGCGGCCGCGTCGCACAGCTCGCGAAAGTGCCGGCGCATTCCCTCGAAATACGTCTGGTCGGGAGAGCGCACCATGAACCGCGCCACCCCGCGGTCCGGGATGATGTTCGCGGCGGTGCCGCCCTCCAGGATGATCCCGTGCACGCGCGACTCCGGCCGCAGCTGTTGGCGCCACAACCCGACCGAGTTGAAGAGCAGGATCAGCGCGTCGAGCGCGTTGCGCCCCTCCCATGGCTCGGCAGCGGCATGGGACGCGCGGCCCAGGAACGTCACGTCGACGTCCTCGCTCGCCAGCAAGCGAGCCTCGATCCGCGTGCTGTCGCCGGGATGGAAGAGAAGCGCAGCATCGATCCCCTTGAACAGCCCGTCGTCGAGCATGAACTGTTTGCCGGAGCCGCGCTCCTCGGCGGGGGTGCCCAGGAAGACGATCTCGCCGCGTAACTCCGATGCGACCGCGGCCAGGCCGATCGCCGCTCCGACCCCGCTCGCCGCCATCGTGTTGTGACCGCAGGCGTGGCCGATGCCGGGCAGCGCGTCGTACTCCGCCAGGATCGCCACGCGGCTGCCGGGTCCCCGCTCGCAACGCAGCGTCCCGCGCACGGCGGTCTCGAGCCGGCCGGCCGGACGCTCGACCGTGTAGCCGTGCCGCGCGACAGACTCGGCCACCCACGCGGACGCCAGGCGTTCCTCGAACGCCGGCTCCGGGTTAGCATGGATACGGTGCGAGAGATCCAGGATCTCCTCGCGCGCCGCTGCGATCGTCGCGGCGATGCGGGCTTTCATCTCCGACTGCGGCCCCGCAGGGCGGACGGCAGTGATCTCCACGTGCTTGCCTCCATCTTCCGGTCGCGACCCATCGTAGCCCGCCGGAGCGGGGCTCGATGGCGTGCCCGGCACCGGTCGGCGCCGGAAGCGCGCACGTCGGCGCCGGAACGGCGCGCGTCGGGGCCGCCGGGAGGCGGGCGCCGCGCCGGCGCGGTCAGGCGCTTTGCGCTTCGCTCGAGCCCACAGGCTCGAAACGGATCGTCTCGCCGGCCAGGCGTCGCACCGCCAGCGCGCTGATCGCCTCGAGGACGCAGCGGTGGGCGGCCATCGCGGTCACCTCGGCATGGTCGTAGGGCGGGGAGACCTCGACGACGTCCATCGCCGCCAGCCGGACGCTCCCGACGATGCGCCGGATCGCCCGCAGCAGCTCGCGCGTCAGGAGTCCGCCCGGCTCGGGCGTGCCGGTCCCGGGCGCCATGCCCGGATCGAGCACATCGATGTCGACCGACAGGTAGATCGCAGCGGAGCCGTCGAGCGCCTCCGCGATCGCATCATCGACCACCGCATCCGCGCCGCGCTCCTCGATCTCGCGCATGCGGTGCCAGCGCATCCCCTGCTCCCGCATCCACGCGAACACCTCGGGGCCGGGCCAGTAGCCGCGCAGGCCGACCTGCACGAAGTTGCGGCCCCGGACCGCCCCAGACTCGATCAGCCGGCGCATGGGCGTGCCGTGCCCCGCCAGCACACCCCAATCCTCGGCGGCGGTGTCGGCGTGCGCGTCGAAATGGACGATGCCGATCGAGCCGGGGGCCCGCAGGTCCGCGATCGCGGTGGCGGACGGCCACGTGATCGAGTGGTCGCCACCGAGCACGATCGGGATCGCGCCGCTGGCCGCCACCTCGCGGATCTTGCGGTAGATCATCGCGTGGCCCCGCTCCAGCCAGGCCGGCACGATATTCGCGTCGCCCGCGTCGACCACGTCGAGCACCTCGAACGGCTGCACGTCGAGCTGGAGCGAGTAGAGCGATCCCGTGGTGTAGGTGGCCTCGCGGATCGCGCGTGGCCCGAAGCGGGCTCCCGGGCGATGGCTCACGGCGTCGTCCAACGGCGCGCCGACGATCGCGACATCGGGCCGGCGCCGGGCGAGCGCACCCGCGTCCGAAACCTGGGGCAGCCGGGCATAGGTGGGCATCCCGACGTACATGGGGAGCTCGAACTCGGCGAACGCGTCGTAGTCGCGTCCCCACCCGTTACTTCGCCCGATCGGTTCGCTCGGCAGGTGCGCCATCTCGCGGCCCTCGCGCGCTATGGACGCCGCCAGTTCCCGCGCCACGGTCCGGCAGGGCGCCTGCAGATTCTAGCGAGGCTCTGCCGCGGCCGTCGGGAGGCGCCCCTCAACGCCCGACGCTCAGACTCACCTCGACGAAGACGACCATCACGACCACGAAGAGCGCGATCGGCATGCTGAAGGCTTGCTGCGTGCGCAGCGCGACGAGCAGCGCGACCACCAGCGCCACCCAGAGGCCGCGGCGGGCCGCGCGCGTCCAGTCGCCGCGGTAGGCGACGCGGCGATGCCGTCCGAATGCGGCCAGCCACGCCAGCGGCACCGCGGTCACGCCGCAGGCGAGCCCGATCAACGCGGCACCCGTCAGCTGGACCTCCACCTGCCCCACCGGGGAAACGCGGGTGACGAGTACGCCGACACCCGCCCAGCAAGCGACCGCGAGCACGATCAGGGCGATGGCGACGGTCCGATCGCGGTCTTCCACGCAAGGCTCCTGTCCATGGGGCCGGGCCCAGCCGAGATGCCCGATCCGGACGCCCCGCGGAGGCCCCACGCGGCGAGTCTACCCAGCCACCGGGCCCCCAGTGCGCACCGACCCGCGCGCGGGTTCACGCCATGCTCGACGGGCAGATCTCGCGGAACGCGCAGTAGCGACACGCGATCGGATCGGGACGCGCGTCGAAGTCGCCGGCGCGGATGCCGTCCGCAGCCGCATGCGCCCGGGCGGCCGCGCGCGCCAGGCGTCCCGCTTCCGGCACGATACGCCCGCTGATCCCGGAGTCGAGGAAGACCAGCTGTGTGGCGGCCGGCAGGCTCCCCTCACGGGCCTGCCAGGCCAGCGCATAGAGCGCGAGCTGGAGCGACTCGCGCGCCCGCTCGCGCGCCCGACCGGCGTCGCGCACATCGCTCGACTTGAAGTCGGTGATCACGATCCCTTCCGAACCTTCGTCGATCCGGTCGAAGCGACCCTGCAGGCGCAGCCCGTCGAGTGCGACGGTGAATGGCTCCTCGACCGCGAGCGGCTGGAGGCGCGACGCGAGCGCCGCTTCCCGAAACCGCACGAGCGCCGCCCGCCCGGCGTTGAGGCGCGCCTCCTCGTGCTCTCGCGAGAGGAACCCGAGCCCCGTCCAGGCGCGCCCGAACACGTCGAGGAGTCCCGCTTCGGAGAGCGGCCGCCCCTGCAGCTGACTCCGCCCGAACGCGGCAACCGCCTCGTGCAGGGCGATGCCATAGGTGATCGCGTGGTGCGGCGGCGTCGGTAGGCGCAGCAGGTGGCGATAACGGTAGCGTGCTGGGCACGCCAGATAATCGTCGAGCTGGGTGAAGCTCAGGGTGCCCCCGGGCGACCCAGGCCGCGAGGACTGCGCGGAGGCCGGCTCGGCGGTGCGGTAGCGCTCCAGGTCCCGGGTCTCGCCCAGCGACGCACCGGCACCGCTCGGCCGGTCGAGCGCCTCGGCCACGAAGGGCGACACGTGCCGTAGACGCCGCCCGCCCGTATCCGCCGCGCTCGTCAGGATCAGCTCGTCACGCGCCCGGGTCATCGCCACGTAGCAGAGGCGACGCTCCTCTGCCAGGCCGTCGCCCGCCTCGGGGCCCGTCGATGCCGCGAGCGCCTCGGGCAGTGCCAGCGCTTCGCGACGGTTCCGCATCGGGAAGCGGCCGTCCGCCAGACCCGCGACGAAGACGACCCGAAACTCGAGGCCTTTGGCTTTGTGGACCGTCAGTACGGCGACCGCGTCCGCGTCCGTGTCGGCCGGCTCGGCGGCCGGATCGTCGCCCGCCTCGATCAGGGTACGCAGGTGACGGGCTACGAACGGGATCCGCGGATCCGGCAGCAGATCCGCCTGGCGCCGCACGATCTCGAAGAAGCGCGCGACGTCGAGCAGCGCTTCCTCGCTGGCGGCCCCGTCAGCCACCAGCGAGGCCAACGTGCCGCTCCGCCGCAGGAACTCGTACAGCACCTCGCCGGCGGGCCGCTCATGCGAGAGCACCGTCGCCGCGCGCAGGTCCGCCACCAGTCGTTCGACGGCGAGGCGCGTCTCCGCCGCGATGGCGGGGCCATGTCCAGCGACCGCCTCCTCGAGCACCGCCCAGAGCGAGCGATTGGTCCGTCGCGCGGCCTCGACGAGCCGTGTCAGGTCGACGCCTCCCAAGCGGTACGGATCGGTGGTGGCGAGGGCGTAGAGGTCGACTGTCGAGTCGAGGTCCGCCACGGCGCGCAGGAACGCAAGCAGTCGACGCACCGGCGGCCGCGAGTACAACCCCGAGGCGCCGCTGAAACGCCACGGGATCCCCTGCAGGTTGAGCGCACGGAGGATCGGGTCGGCGTCGCCGTTCGTCCGCACCAGAACGGCGATCTCGCGCGGACGCGTCCCGTGCGCCACGCGCTGCGCGATCTCCGCTGCCACGAAGTCCGCCTCGTCGCTTGATGTGGCGAAGGCGTGATGCCGCACCGGCAGCGGATGCCGGGCTCGGCGTACGGCCACGAGCCGCTTGTCGATTCCCTCGCGGACCTCCAGGCGCGCCGGATCGTTGTGGCGGATCAGACGTCGCGCGGCCTCCAGGATCGGCGCTCGGGACCGATGGTTTCGCCGCAATACGACCACCCGTGCGGCAAACCGTTCGCGGAATTCCAGGATGTTGCGCACGGCCGCCCCGCGGAACGCATAGATGGCCTGATCGTCATCGCCCACCACGGTCAGGTTGCCGTGTGGCCCGGCCAGCAGGGCCAGCAGCTCGAGCTGGGCGCGGTTCGTGTCCTGGAATTCGTCGACCAGGATGTAGCGGAAGCGACGGCGGAGCCGCTCGCAGGCGGCGGGGTGCTCGCGCAGGAGTCGCAAGGCCAGGTGGACCTGGTCGCCGAAGTCCAGGCAGCCCGCGCCGGTGAGTAGCTCCTGATAGCGTGCGTAGGCCTGCGCGAGCTCGAGCTGCGCCGCGGCCTCCTCGAGCGCCGCCCGGGCGGCCACGTCGCCCCTCGTGTCCCCAGCCGCTGCCGCCGCCGCGGCATCGGCCACCAGCGTGCGAGCATGGGCGAGATATGCGGCCGGACCCACGTCCTCGTCCTTGGCACGGCTGAAGAGGCCCACCAGCGCGTCGAGGAAACGGGTCGGGTCGCCGAGCGGTCGATAGCGCTCGAGCCCAAGCTCGAAGAGCCGTTCGCGGAGGAAGATCACGGCCTCCGCGCGCGTCAAGACCCGCGGATCCGAGGGCAGCCCGAGCTCGAAGGCGAACTCGCGGATCAGCCGGTCACCGAAGGCGTGGAACGTGTGGATGGCCGTATCCACGTACCCATATGGCACCAGCTCGTCGACCCGCGCCTGCATCTCGTCCGCGGCGCGATCGGTGAAGGTGAGCGCCAGGATCTCCGCGGGCCGCGCCCGGCGCGTGGCGATGAGCCAGGCGATGCGACGCGTGATCACGCGCGTCTTTCCGGTGCCGGCCCCGGCGACGACCAGCAACGGCCCATCGCCATGCGTGACAGCCCGCTGCTGCGCGCCGTCGAGGTCGCGCAGCAGCGCTGTCGCGCTCGCGGGGGTTGGGCTGGCCGCAGCCCCGGGAACACTCGATTCGGTTTGCCGGGAACCCGGCGCGGCGGGCCGCACGTCGATCACATGCACAGCCTCACTTCCGTCCGTGCCAGCTAGTGCGTCACGACGTCTGTCACGACGTCCCGGACCGGGATGCTATCCTAGCGTTCCGACCGGTGGCCCACGCTCCGCCGATCCGCACGCATGAGGTCCCTCCGCCAGATGAGCAAGCGTCCGCGCGCCGCGCGGTCCTCGAAGCGCCAGCGGCCCCAACCTGCGGCTGCGAGCCCGCGCCGGGCCGCCCCCGCAGCTCCCGCCGCGGCTCCCGCTGCAGCCCCCGCAGCCGTCGCGACCACGCCGGTCGTCCCGGCCACGTCCGATCCTGAGCCGCGGTCGGCGCCGACGCGTCCTCAGGCCCGCCCGAGCGGGAAACCGAGCGGGCTCCTCGCCCAGAAGGCCGCCAACGAATACGTGTACGTCGCCCAGGACCTGCGGCGCATCGGGACCTTCGCGGCCGCGGTGACGGTCCTGATGCTCCTCGTCTGGGTGCTCGTCGACCTGGTCCACGTCGTGGCGATCTAGATCGGAA
>JAKAMV010000532.1 GCA_021812735.1 Chloroflexota bacterium
GCCCACGCGGACCTCGCTCGTGACGTCGTGCGAGCGGAGGTCGATGCAGCCGTCCACCGGGCAGGCGTTGACGCACTCGTTGCACTCGGAGCAGACGGCGCAGTCGATGCACCGGCCCGAGGCGCGCCGGGCCTCCGTCTCGCTGAGCGGCGCCTCGATCTCGTGGAAATCCGTGGGCTTGGGATCGAGTTCCATGCCGTCCGGCGTGGGCGCCGACAGGGTGAAGGCCTTCTGCCGGGCGAGCACGGCCTGCTTGTCGACCACCGGCAGGCGGTCGTCCCAGTTGTCGAACTCGCGGCCGTTGAGCCAGGCGTCGATCTGGTGAGCGGCCTTGCGCCCCTCGCCCACGGCGCGGGTGATGTCGGTCGGGCCGTTGACCGCGTCGCCGGCGGCGAAGACGTGCTCGACGGCGGTCTGGCAGGTGGCCTTGCTCGCCGACAGCCGGCCGTTCTTCTCGAGGGCCACGCGCCCGCCGAAGGCCGAGGTGTCGGGCGTCATGCCGATGGCCGCGATGATGACGTCGGCGTCGATCATCACCGAGGAGCCTGGGATGGGCTCGACGGACTTTCGGCCGGACGCGTCGGGGGCGCCCAGGCGCATCTCGGCGCACCGGAGCCCGGCCACCGCGCCGGCGCTGTCGCCAACGACCTCGGCCGGGGCGACGAGCAGGCGGAACTGCACGCCCTCCTTCTCCGCATCGACCGACTCGACGTGGTGGGCCGGCATCTCGTCCCGCGAGCGCCGGTAGGCCACAGTCACGCTCGCAGCGCCGAGGCGGCGGGCAACGCGGGCCGCGTCCATGGCGACGTTGCCGCCGCCCACGACCACGACCCGCCTGCCGGCCACGTCGACCGGCTGGCCGAGCTTGACCCGGCGCAGGAAGTCGGTGCCGCCCGTGACGCCCAGGCGGTCCTCGCCCGGGACGCCGAGGGCCTGGGACCGGTGGGTGCCGGTGGCGATCAGGACGGCGTCGAAGCCCTCGGCCTTGAGCGAGGCCGGGTCGCTGACCAACGTGTTGAGCGCGATCTCGACGCCGAGGCCGGTGACGTTCTCGATGTCGCGCTCGACCACCCCCTCGGGCAGGCGGTAGCTCGGGATGCCCAGGCGGAGGAAGCCGCCGGCGACGGGCGCCGCCTCGAGGATCTTGACGCCGTAGCCGAGTTTGGCGAGCTGGAATGCCGCGGTCAGGCCAGTAGGCCCGGAGCCGATGACGGCGACGCGCCTGCCGTTGGGCTCGGGCCGCTCGAGGCCGCTGTCGTTGCCCGACGCGTCATGCTTGTCGGACGCGAACCGCTTGAGCCGCCTGATCGGCAGTGTGCCCTCCAGCGAGCCGCGCGTGCACTCGCCCTCGCACGGCGCGTAGCAGGCGCGGCCGAGCGTGCCCACGAGCGGGGTGGCCTCGAGCACGAGCCGGAAGGCCTCCTCGTCGAGGCCGCTGCGGATCAGGCTGACGTAGCCGTGGGCGGAGATCCCGGCCGGGCAGGCGTAGGAGCAGGGGCTGGTGCCGGCGCGGTCGATGACCGCCTTCTTCGGCACGGCCTGGGGGAAGGTGATGTGGGCGGCGCGCCGCGCGACCAGGTCCGCGTTGAACTGGTCGGGGACGGCGACCGTGCACGCGGTCTCGCACTTCTGGCAACCGGTGCAGGCGTCGATGTCCACGTGCCGGGCCTGCTGGGTGACCGTCGCGGTGAACGTGCCGTCCGCCGCCTTCCTGACCTGGTCGACCTTGCTGTACGTCCAGGGCGTGATGTTCGGGTGGTGGATCGTCGACGCCATCTTGGGCGTCGAGATGCAAGACGCGCAGTCGAGCGTCGGGAAGACCTTGGACAGCAGGATCATCTTCCCGCCGACCGAGGCCTCCTTCTCGACGAGCAGGACCTTGTAGCCCATGTCGCCGAGCTTGAGGGCGGACTCCATGCCGCCGATGCCGGCCCCGACGACCAGGACGTCGTAGTCGAGCGCGGCCGGCGCGTCGTTGGTGGCGCAGGTTTCGGTCATCGTGTCACCTAAGCCTTCGCCGGGCCCATCGCGCGGAGGGCCTCGCTGAAGGTCGTCATGTGCTTGGTGAACGGCTCGGCGCAGACCGAGCAGATCGCCGCGACGCGGATGCGGCCGGGATCCATCCCGCGCTCCTTGACGGCCTTCTGCGCGACCTGGACCACCCGGTTCGACCGCTTGGCACAGTCGTGGAGGTACGCGCACTCCTCGCCGTCGGTCGCGATGAACACACCGTCGAAGCCGGTCTCGAGCGCGTGCAGGATCCAGGACGGCCGGATCCCGCTCGTGCACGGCACGGAGATGACGTTGACGCCGGGTGGGTAGTGCATGTGCGACGACCCGGCGAGGTCAACCCCGGGGTCGGAGATGTTGTTCGTCGAGAACACGAGGATCCGCGGAACGAAATGGCCCGCGGAGGTTCCCGGCTCGGCGGCTGCGGGTGCGGTCATCGACGCTGTGCTCCTGCGCGAGGAGGGTCCGCGGTCGCGACGTCTGCCCGTGGATGACGACGTCGCGACGGCGATGAGAGGGGGTGGCTACTTGCGGCGGATCACGAACACGCGGTCATAGCCGTCGGCCGCGAGCACGCCCAGGAAGTCGTGGCCGACCTTTGCGGACCACGCGGAGATGTCGGTCTTGGTGCCGGGATCGGTCGACCAGATCTCGATCGTCGAGCCGAGGGCCACCGTGGTCATGCCCTTCTTGGCCTCGAGGAGCGGGCCGGGGCAGGCGGTGCCGCGGGCGTCGACGACCTTGTCGGCGGTGATTGCCTCGAGCTCGGCAGTGGTAGACACGGGATGGAGCCTCCTAGTAGGTCAGTGTGCTGGTGGCAGCGGTGATCTCGGCGATGAGGCGGCCGGCGGCGACCACCTCTGCGCCCTCAACGAGGTCGGCCGGGACGATGCCCCGCGCCGTCATGCAGGGACTGCAGGCGAGGAGCGAGCCGCCCAGGGCGCGCACATCGGCGAACAGCTTCGCGAGGGGCGGGAAGCCCGCCGCGAAGACGCTCTCGACGGCGCCGGCCTTGAGCAGTTCGATGCCGTCCGCCTGGAAGGCCATGGACACCGACACGTCGGACGCGAGGGCGGCGCCGGCCATGACGAACGGGATGGTGGCCCGCTCCGGCTCGCGGATGCCGTGTGTGACGATGACGACCAGCTTCTCGGTATCGGCCACTGCAGGGTCCCCGCGCTAGATGAAGACGATTTGGCCGTCAGCGGCGGCCATGAGGAAGGTGGCGATGCCGCCCTCCGAATCGATGATCGGGTCCAGTGCGGACATCGGGATCCCGAGCACGTCCATCGAGCCGGTGCAGGCGAGGATCTTCACCTCGCCGAGCTCCTTGGCCATCCGCAGGGTCTCGAGCCAGTTGATGGACTTGGTCCCGCCCACGGGCCGGCTCGTGCCGTCCGCCGTTGCGTCCCAGGCGAGCCCCAGGTTCCCCTCGATCCGCTCGGCGCGGAACGCGTCGAGGGCCCAGTACTGGACGAGGATGTTGACCGGCCGGTCCATGGCCGCGGCACCCGCGGCAAGCGTGGCGGCGGCATGGAGCTTGTCCGCTGTGCCGGAGAAGAGCACCAGGTTGAGGGTGTCGCTCATGCGCGTTGGCACCTTGTGATGCGGTCGGCTCGGCCGCGGGATTAGATGTCAGGCACAGTTGTATGCTCTTGACATATAGGTGCCCTGAGTCCGACGGCACGTCTTGTCCGGGACCACCGGCCCGCCCAAAGGGTCCGATCGAACGGCAGCAAGGGGGGACCGGATGGCTGGCGCCGCGTTTGTGCGGTCGCCGTTGCGCTCGCGATCTCGGCATGCCCTGTTCCGGCCTGCCGAAGGACTTGCGGAGACCGCCTCGGCGAACCGATGGGCCGACCGGTCGCCGGATCGTCAGGCCGGGAGCAGCACGCCCAGCGTCGAGTCCTCGCCCGCCACCGTCGGCAGGTCGCCCCGCGGGTTTGCGCAGCACCCGGCGGCGCAGACCGACGGCCACGGGCCGAGCGCACTGAGCGCCGCGCCGGGCTGACCGTTCATCCGGTTCGCCACCAGCTGGGCGACGCCGGCCACGAACGCGGGGTGGGCGCCCGGCGTGGCGACGCGGCGGAACCGCATGCGCAGCTGGTCGCAGGTCTCCCGCGCCTCGTGGTCGAGGTCCCAGACCACCTCGACGTGGTCGCTGACGAAGCCCAGCGGCACGACGACCGCCGCGCGCACGCCAGCGGCGTGCTCAGCTCGCAACGCGTCGTTGACGTCGGGCTCGAGCCACGGCACGTGCGGGGAGCCGCTGCGCGACTGGTACACGAGCCGCCACGGCGGGACGTCCGCGCCGCGCCGCCGTGCGGACGCCACGACCAGCTCGATCGCCGCCCTGTGCTGGGCGACATAGGCGCCGTCCGCGTCGAAGCGGCCGCGCGGACCGGAGGCCTCGGCCATCGCGAGCGGGATCGAGTGGGTGGTGAAGATGACGCGCGTCTCGGTCGCCGGCACGCCCTCGGCCGCGAGGTCTGCCACCGCCGCCGCCAGGCCCTCGCCGAACGGCTCGATGAAGCCGGGGTGGTCGAAGTAGAGGCGCAGCTTGTCGACGGCGAGCCGCCCGTCGAGGCCGGTCTCCGCCAGCCCTCTGGCCACGTCCTCGCGGTACTGCCGACACCCGGAGTACGAGGCGTAGGCGGACGTCGCGAGCGCGAGCACGCGCCGGTGCCCGTCGCGCGCGATCCGCTCCAGCGTCGGCGCGAGGTACGGGACCCAGTTGCGGTTGCCCCAGTACAGCGGGAGGTCGATCCCCCGCTCCCGGAACGCCGCCCCCAGCGATGCGAGCAGCGCCCGATTCTGGGCGTTGATCGGGCTGACGCCGCCCAGCGCCAGGTAGTGGTGCGACACGTCGAGGAGCCGCTCGCGCGGGATGCCGCGTCCTCGAGTCACGTTCTCGAGGAACGGCATGACGTCGTCGGGCCCCTCCGGCCCGCCGAAGCCCAGCAGCAGGAACGCGTCATGGGCGGCAGTCATCGCAGGACGTCCACCACGCCTGCGGCGTCGATGTGGCGCCCCGTGTGGAACGGGATCTCCAGCCGCACGTGGCGCCGTGCCTGCGTCGCCCGCAGGTCGCGCATCAAGTCCACCAGCTCGTGGAGGTTGTCGGACTCGAGCGCGAGGATCCACTCCCAGTCGTTGAGCGCGAACGCGGCCACGGTGTTCGCCTGGACCCCCCGGAACTCGCGGCCGGCCATCCCGTGCTCGCGGAGCATCTCGCGGCGCTCATCGTCGGGCAGCAGGTACCACTCGTAGGAGCGGACGAAGGGATACACGCACAGCCAGTCCTTGGGCTGCGTGTCCAGCATGAACGAGGGCACGTGGTCCCGGCTGAACTCCGCCGGCCGGTGGGTGCCCATGGCCGACCATGCAAGACGCAGCGCAGGGCCGACGGGCGTTCGCCGCAGGGCACGGAGGGCCGCCTGCAGCGACTCGGCCGAGGGGCCGTGCATCCAGACCATGACGTCCGCGTCCGCACGCAGGCCCGACACGTCATAGCAGCCGCGGAGCACGACGTCGTGATCGGCGAGAGAGGCCGCCCATGCCTCGAGGCCCTCCCCGGCCAGCTCCCCCAGCGCGGAGCCCGTGCGGGCGTAGACCGCCCAGATCGTGTAGCGGACGACGGCGTTGAGGTCTGCGGGGGCGGGCTGGGACGCAGTCACGCGATTCCTCCGGGGATGAGCGGGCAAGGGGGGCAGCCCAGGGCGGCGTCCCCACGATAGCCCGATGCGCGGACACGTGCCGCCGGCGGGGCTGCGATGCGCCGCCGGGCCCCGGCGTAGCCCAATGGTCCCAGCATGGCGTCGGTCCGCATGACTCCTTGGGGCCGTAGCGCACCACCCGCCCCGTCGCCAGACTGGGCCGCGCTGTGAATCCCTTCGTATCGCGCCTCGGGCGACAGGCCGGTCGGCCGTTCCGAACTCGCCCCATCCACCTCGTCATGGCGCTCCTCGCCGCCTGCCTCGTCCTGCCGGCGGTTGCCGCCCGCCCGGTGGCCGCGGCCACCCCAGCGCCCGTCGCGTCCGGCGCCGCCATGACCCCCGCCTGCGCGGGGGCGAACCTGCGGGCCGCGCCGTCCGTGTCGGGCGCGCCCAGGGCGTCGCTCCCGCTGGGGGCCTCGGTCACCGTCGGCGGGACCGTGCCGGGCGGCGCCTGGTCCGCCGCGTGCCCGACGTCCTCGTCCGGCTCGACCTGGTACCTGGTGACCGCCGTCAACGGCCTGCCGGTCAGCTCCGCGTACGGCGCGGCGGCGCTGTACGCCGCCACCGGCGTCCTCACGGCAGTCCCCGACAGCACGCGCAGCGCCACTGATCCGCTCGGCACCGAGCTCATCCGCCTCATCAACCTCGACCGGGTCGCCCTGGGCAAGCAGCCGTACCTCGTCGACGCCCAGCTGTCCGCGATCGCGCGCGACGCGACGTTCACGTGCCCCACCAACCCCTCGATGACCGTGTTCGGCCGGGCTCGCGACATGGCGGACAGGAGCTACTTCTCGCACACCGTGGCCGACTGCTACCTGCCGGGGACCACGACGCCGTACCCCTCGCTGACGATCGTGCGCACCGTCTTCGGCTACAGCCTCGCCCGCAGCGAGATCCTCCACTGGAACAGCTACGGCACCGCCCCGACCAGCTACCGCCTCGGCTGCGACATCAAGGGCGCGAACTGCGCGGGGGGCACCACGCCCAGCACGACGGCCGTGGCCATCGCCCAGCGCAGCTTCATGAGCTCGTCGCCCCACCGCGCCGCCGAGCTGGCCGGGTACCAGCGGTTCGGCTGCGGTGCAGCGACGGCGCCGGGCACCGCCAAGACCTACTTCGCGTGCCTGTTCGCCGACGGCGGTCCCACGCTCCCCTCGACTGCGCCCGCGCCGTCGCCCGCGTCCAGCCCGGCGCCGACGCCAACGCCCTCCCCCACCCCGGTCCCCACGCCCGCGCCCGTCCCCACGCCCTCGCCGACCCCAGCGCCCGTCGCGTCCGGCGCCGCCATGACCCCCGCCTGCGCGGGGGCGAACCTGCGGGCAGCGCCGTCCGTGTCGGGCGCGCCCAGGGCGTCGCTCCCGCTGGGGGCCTCGGTCACCGTCGGCGGGACCGTGCCGGGCGGCGCCTGG
>JAKAMV010000533.1 GCA_021812735.1 Chloroflexota bacterium
GCGCTCGGTGACCTCGACTATCCGCGCGACCGCTACGAGGTGATCGTGGTCGACGACGGTTCGGCGGACGAACGCACCGCTGAGGTCGCACGCCGTTTCGCCTGTCGCGTGCTCCGCAACCGCGTCAACCGGGGGCCGGGTTTCTCACGCAACGCGGGCGCCGCCGTGGCCGCCGGTGAGATCCTCGCCTTCATCGACAGCGACTGCGTCGCCGGTCGGGGGTGGCTGCGCGAGCTGACCGCCTACCTCGCCTGGCCCAGAGTGGCCGCGGTGGGGGGGCGCGTCGAGGGGTTCGCCGACGCATCACGGCTCGATCGTTACGAGCAGGTCGCCTCCCCGCTCGACATGGGGCGGCACGTGCTGCTGGCGGCCGACGACGGCAGCACCTTCTACGTCCCCACGTGCAACCTCTTGGTGCGGCGGAGCGCCTACCTCGCCGTCGGCGGTATCCGGGAGGATCTGCGCGTGGGCGAGGACGTGGACCTCTGCTGGCGCCTGCGCGCACGAGGGGAGTACCTGGTCTACGTGCCCGAGGGGAGCGTTCGGCACCGGCATCGCCGCTCGGCCTGGGGGGCGCTCCGCCAACGCGCGCAGTACGGGACATCCGAGGCGGCGCTGCACGTGCTCCACCCCGAGAAGCGCAAGCTGTTCCCGCTGCCCGTGCCGGCGGTGGCGAGCCTTGCCTGCGTGGGCGCGGCCGTTGCGGCCGGCGAGCCCCGGTTCCTGCCGCTGGTCCTCGTGCCCCTGGCCGGCGACTGGCTCGTCCGGTCGACCCGGCTGCGTCGCGCGGACATGCGCCTGCGCGCCCCGAAGGTGGCGGCGTCGGTCGTGCGGGGCCAGCTGTCGTTCGCGTTCGTGCTGTCGCTCCACCTCGTGCGCTACTACCTGGTCGCGCTCTTGGTCCTTGGATTCATCGTGCCCGGCCTATGGTTCCTCGCGGCGCTGGCCGTCGCCGGCGTCGGGACGGTGGAGTACGCTACGCGCCGGCCGCGGCTCAGTCTGCTCGTGTACCTGGTGTTCTTCACTGTCGAGCACGTCTCGTACCAGCTGGGAGTCATCGCCGGCTGCGTCCGACAGCGGACGTTCCGGTCGTACCTACCGACGTTCCGACGCGCCCGTGGCACCGGAACCCTGGTCGTCTAGTTTTCGTCCCTCGGGGCGATGAGGAGGTCGCGATGAAGATCTGCATCTACGGTGCCGGGGCGGTCGGCGGATTCATCGGAGCGCGGCTTGCCGAAGCGGGGAACGACGTGTCGGCCGTGGCACGGGGAACGACGCTGCGCAATCTGCAGGAGCACGGCGTGCGCGTGCAGTTCGCGGATTCGCTGCTGCAGGTCCCGGTGAGAGCCGCGGAGGACCCGGCGGCACTCGGTCCCCAGGATGTGGTGGTGATCGCCGTCAAGGGACCCGCGCTGGCGCAGGTGGCTGCGTCGGTGAGCCCTCTGCTCGGCCCCGATACGATCGTCATGACGGCCATGAACGGCGTGCCCTGGTGGTTCTTCGACGGCTTCGGCGGTGAGTTCTCCGGCACGCGCCTAGAGGCGGTGGATCACGACGGGAGCATCGCGGCCGCGATCCCGTCGCCGCGGGTGGTCGGGTGCGTGGTGCACGGGAGCTTCTCGCTGTTCGAGCCGGGTTTCGTGCGTCACGGAGCCGGTCGGCGGCTCATCATCGGCGAACCGGCCGGTGGTGTGAGCGATCGGCTGCGCGCGCTCGCCGACGCGCTCGCGGCGGCGGGCTTCGATGTCGAGGCGTCGCCCGCGATCCAGACCGAGATCTGGTTCAAGCTCTGGGGGAACATGACCATGAACCCCATCTCGGCACTCACCGGCGCCACCTGCGACCTGATCTTGGACGATCCGCTGGTCAACAAGTTCTGCCTCGACGTGATGGCCGAGGCGGCGCGCATCGGGGGGCGCATCGGGTGTCCCATTTCCCAGAGCGGCGAGGAGCGGAACGCGCTGACGCGTGAACTCGGCGCTTTCAAGACCTCGATGCTGCAGGACGTCGAAGCGGGCCGGCCGGTCGAACTCGACGCTCTCGTCACGGTCGCGCGCGAGATCGGGCTGAAGGTCGGCGAACCGACGCCCTGCATCGACACGCTCCTGGGACTCGCGCGCCTGGGGGCCCAGGTGCGCGGCCTCTATCCCCGCTAGCGCGGGTGCGTCTCACTCGTTCACGAGTTGCGCTCGCGGGGTGCTCGTTCACGAGTTGCGCTCGCGGGTCCTTGATCAGTTGCTGCCGCCGAACTCCTGTTCGAGTTCCTCCTTGGCGTTCACCATGGCGGTCTTGAACTCCATGGGCCGGGCTATCTGCTTGAGGAAGTTGACCCCCGCCGAGCTCGCCGCGGTCAGCACCTCGATCGTGCCGTAGCCGAGGATGCGCCCCAGGAGCGACTGCGTCAGGATGACGTCGGTCAGCTTCTCGAGGGACGAGTCGCTCACACGCTTGTTGACGATCCCGCTGACCTCGACGACCCGGCGGTTGGTGACGACGTACATGTTGACCCGCCAGGCCACGAAACCCCAGGCGATGCGTGCGAGCGGGACCAGGAGGATCAGGTAGCCGAACCTGACCCAACCCGCCGCGGGCAGGAGCCAAACGTCGAAGAACACGACGATGACCAAGACGGCGAGAGCCACCAGGACCCAGCGTACGAGTTCACTGAGGGGGAAGATCCAGTGGTGGCGCTCGGAGTGCAGGATCCTCTCGTTCGTGCCCAGCTGTTTGCTCAGGTACTCGATGCTCACACTCGCCTCCAACCGGCTGGTTCCTTGCGCGGCTTCACGGTACCCCGGGTCTCCGTGTTCGACGCGCGCCGTTCGTGCCGCTACATGTACGATGTTCACCACGAGTTCACTGCTTCCTCACAAGTGCCCGAGAAACTGAGCTGGACGAAGTAGTCCATGCGAGAGTCCGGCGGCGCGTCCCTCCAGGTGCCGAACCGAGGGACGCCGTTCTCTGTCCGTACGTGACTTCTTGTCGACACGATCCTGCTCGTGGCCTTCGTCGCCGCGTACTATCCCATCAAGACCGGTCTTGCGGTCCACGAGTGGCTTTGTCTCCTCCTGATCCGCCGCAGGTCTCGCAGGGCTCCACCGGCAGCGGTCAGAACGGCGTCGTGATTCCGTACGACCTGGGGGCGGGCGCGCTCCAGGAGGCTGCTGAAAGACGAAGCTCCGGCGGCCGGAGCGCACTTGGAGGCGCCATCCTGTGTCCTCGGTCGCGCCAATAGCGCTGCTGTTGGCGCTTCCTGCGTCCCTGTCTGGCGCGTTCCCAGCGCACCCCCGCCGCGAGAAGTCCTATTTCCGCAGCCTGCCAGGCCGACCTGCCCAGCCGGACCCGTCGGGCGGGGCGTTCGACACCGGCCGGGTGTCCGTCGCGGGCGCGCTCCGCGGCTACTGCGCCTCGACCCAGTCCCGGTTCTCCGCCTCCAGTCGGCATAGGTGGTCCCGCGTGAAGGGCAGGTCGCGCAGGCCCTTGGTGAACGTCACCTGGAACAGCCGGTTGCCGCCTTCCTTGAACCCCACCGACGACCCGGCCAGGTAGAACCGCCACATGCGCACGAAGCGCTCGTCGAACATCGTCCGCACCTCGTCGACGTGCTGCTCGAAGCGGTCGGCCCACTCGTCCAGGGTGCGGGCGTAGTGGAGGCGCAGGTTCTCCATGTCGGTCATCACCAGCCCGCAGAGGCCCAGCGGTTCGGCGATCTGGGCCATGGTGGGGAGATAGCCCCCGGGGAAGATGTACGTCGTGGTCCACTCGTTCACCGGCCCGGCGACGTCGGAGCCGATCGTGTGGAGCACTCCGATCCCGCCCGGGACCAGAAGCTCGGCGACCTTGCCGAAGAAGGTGCGGTAGTACTCCTTGCCCACGTGCTCGAACATGCCGATCGAGACGAACTTGTCGAACCGGCCGCGGGCTTCGCGGTAGTCCTGGAGTTCGACGTGCACGTCGGGGTAGAGTCCTTCGGCCCGCAGGCGGTCGTTCGCCCAGTCGGCCTGCTCGGTGGAGAGCGTGTAGCCCACCCCGGTCGCGCCGTAGGTGCGGGCTGCGTAGGCGAGCATCCCGCCCCAGCCGCAGCCGATATCGACCAGACGGTCGCCCTCCTCCAGATGGAGCTTGCGGCACAGGTGCTCGTACTTCGCTTCCTGCGCTTCCTCCAGGGTGGCGCAGTCGTCGGCCCAGTAGGCGCAGGAGTAGGTCATGCTGCGGTCGAGCCACAGTCGGTAGAAGTCGTTGCCGAGATCGTAGTGGTGCGCGACGTTCTCGCGCGAGCGGCGGGCATTGTTGCGGCCCCGCAGGAAGCTCCCGAGCAGCTTGGCCTTGTCGCGCGCCGAGAGGTCCAGATCCTTGACCGCTGGGTGCCAGGCGAAGGCCAGCAGGGCCTGCAGGTCCCCTTGCACCTCGAGGTCGCCCCGCATGTAGGCCTCGCCGAAGCCGAGCGTCCCCCGGGTGACGACGTCGGTGGCCGCCTGCTGGGTCCGCAACTCAAGGACGAAGATCGGCTCGCCCTCGCCGTACCGTCGCTCGCCGCCGTCCCACGTGACGAGCCCGAAAGGGAGGTCGGGCCGGTCGTGGCTGAGCTGCCGCAGGATACGGTCGATGGTCTCGATCATCTCTCCCCCCGGGGTCGCAGTCGCGCTCCCGAGCAGGATACCGCCGCGACGGCGGTCGCGCTATCTTCCGTTGGCGCGCGTGATGCCTACCGCCGGAAGCCGCTCTCGAGCACGAAGAACGTCGGGTTCAGGAAAGCCATCGGCTCGCGCAGCTTATCGATCTCGGCCGCAGGGCCGCAGATCTCCATGCGGATGAGCGCCGACACGGTCCCGAGTTGCTCGAGCAACGGCCCGGCGTTGACGACGTGGGCCAGGAGTGCGTCGGCGTTGGCGTAGCCCTCGCGGCAGTAGGCCGTGTCGCCGGCGAAGCTGAACCCATAGTAGAGGCAGCCGGGCTCTCCGGCGGTCGATTCGACCATCTTCTCACTGATGGCCTTGAAATCGTCGGCTTTGCCGGCCTCGATCTGGAAGTACGGCATGATGCTGCAGGCATCGTCGTTGGTCGCCATGGGTCCCCCTCGTGGTGGAGTCTGTGCAGGCATGGATCGATGAAGCGCGCTGCTCCCCCGAGCACGCACACGTCACGATAGGCGAACGCGCGGACTCGTGCAAGACCGGCCGGAGAGTCTGTACGTCTGGCCGGGTCTCGCCGCCGCTCATCGCGCGCGGGGTCGTCAGACCCCGCAGGCCTCCGCGAGCACTTCGGCCAGATCGCGCACGCCCACATCCTCGCGCACCAGGTGCTTGCGCCCGTCGTCGAGCATGATCTTGCAGAAGGGGCAGGCGGTGGCGACGGTGCCGGCGCCCATGGCGAGCGCTTCCCGCGCCCGGACGAACTCGATGGGCTCGCCGCCGCCGTGGACCTCCATCCACATGCCACCCCCTCCGCCGCCGCAGCAGAAGCTTTCGGCACCGTGTCGGGGCATCTCGACCAGCTGGGTTCCGGGGAGGCGGCGCACCAGGTCGCGCGGAGCCCGGTAGGTGTCGTTGTACCGGCCCAGGTAGCAGGAGTCGTGGTAGGCGACGCGTGCCGATGAGACCGTGTCGTCGGAGGCGCGTTCTGTCCCGGCCGCCTTGGGCACCAGGCGCTTCTCGCGCAGCAACTGCACGAGGAGTTCGGTGTGGTGCACGACCTCCCAATGGGCTCCGAGCTGCGGGTAGTCGTTGCGGAACGTGTTCATGCAGTGCGGACACATCGTCAGGATCTTGCGGAAGCGGTACTGGTCGATGGTCTCCTTCAGCGCGTTCGCGCCCACCTGGAAGAGCATCTCCTCCCCCATGCGCCGAGCGGCTTCGCAGTTGCAGGTCTCCTCGTCGGCGAGGACGGCGAACGAGACGCCGGCGGCCGTCAGTAGGCGGACCAAGGCGCGCGCAACGGCTTGCGCCCGCGGATCGTAGCTCCCGGCGCAGCCGACGAAGAAGAGGTAGTCCACCGGCTCGGGTTCGACCCCGGCGGGGAGTGCGTCGCGGTCCTGCAGCACGGCCATCACCGGCACGTCCACGCCTGCGTCGGCGGCCCAGGCGAAACGGTCCTGCTGCTTCAGCTGCCAAGGATTCCCGCGCATGCTCATCGACTCGAGGGCCTTGGCCGCCGAGCCGGTCAGGCGACCCTCGTTCGTCAGATAGCGGCGCAGCTCGAGGATCTTGTCCAACTGGTTGAGCGCCGCGGGACAGACCTCGACGCAGGCGCGGCAGGTGACGCAGCTCCAGATCTCGTCCTCGCTGATCAGGTCGTGCAGGCCGGGGCGGGGGGCGTCGGGATCGGGGTCGTCGCCCAGGGTGCGGCGCATGACCTCCTGCGCCGCGAGCACCAGTCGCATGGGGCTCAACGGGCGGCCCGCGGTGTGCGCCGGGCAGGCGTCCTCGCACCGTCCGCAGCGCGTGCAGGCATCGAGGTCTTCGAGGTCGGGCCAGGAGAAGTCGGTGACCGCGCCCGCGCCGACCGATTCCACCTCCTCGATGTCGGCGACGAAGGTCATCTGCCCCTTGGGTCGCCGGTCGCGGAGGGCGATGTTGGCGGGCGCCGTGAGCGCGTGCAGGAACTTGGTGCGGGCGACGAGCGCGATGCCGCCGATGACCAGCGCCATGTGCACCACCCAATCCCAGCGGTGGAACGTCCGCCACGTCTCGGGACCGGCGAAGACCGAGAGCACCTTGCCGACACCCCAGCCGACGAAGCTCCAGTGTTCGAAGGTGGGGAAGCCCGTCGCCGCGATGCGCGCTCCTTCGAGCAGGAACCCGGTTATGACGATCACCATGAGGATCACCAGCGCGTAGTGGTCGTCCCAACGGTTCGTGAGACGGGAGGGCCGGCGGACCCAGCGGCGGTGCATTGCGAGCAGCACTCCGAAGAAGAGCGCGAGCCCGCCTATCTCCATGGCGAAACTGAAGATCAGGTAGAAGTTGCCATAGAAGTAGTGCCATCCGAGATCGATCTGGGGGATGAGGATGATCGTCCCGATGAGCAGCACGATGAAACCCCAGAAGAGGGACAGGTGCATGGCGCCTGCGTACCGGTCGCGCGCCAACTTGAACTGCAGGAGTGCGTTCTTGACCACGTCGCCGACCCGGGCACC
>JAKAMV010000534.1 GCA_021812735.1 Chloroflexota bacterium
ACGAGTGGGGCCGCGCCCGCGGCGATGGCCGCCGCCATCGTGAGCGGCGGGTCCGAGGCGGCCACGGCCCGGGCGCCCGCCGCGGCGAGGGCCTCCACCCCCTCCGGCGTCACGCTGCCGCCCACCGCCACGCAGGGCACCCCCGCCGCCTGTGCCCGCCGCGCCACGCCGAGGGCCGTCTTGCCGAAGGCGGTCTGGGCGTCCACGCGACCCTCCCCGGTGAGCACGAGGTCGGCGCCGCCCAGCGCGGCGTCGAACCCGGCGGCCTCCATGACCAGGTCGATGCCGGGCCGAAACTCGAGCGACGCGAGGCGGTCTCCGAGGCACAGCAGGCCGAACCCGAGCCCGCCGGCCGCCCCGGCGCCGGGCGTTGCGCGCTCGTGGCGCCCGGTTGCCGCCTCGAGTGCGTCGGCCCAGCGCGCCAGGCGTGCGTCCAGGGCGAGCACGTCGTCAGGCGAGGCGCCCTTCTGCGGGCCGTAGACGGCGGCGGCGCCGCTCGGGCCGAGCAGGGGGTTGGTGACGTCGGAGGCCACGCGCAGGCGCGCCGCCGCCAGTCGCGGGTCCAAGCCCGCAAGGTCCACCGAAGCCAGGCCGTCGCCCACGCGGGCGCCGAGCGCGGCGAGCATCCCTGCCCCCCCGTCGGTGGTGGCGCTGCCGCCGATGCCGAGGACGATGTCGCCGACCCCCGCGTCGAGGACCGCGCGCAGCAGGTCGCCCGTGCCCGCGGTGGTGGCGCCCCAGGGGTCGCGCTCGGCCGGGGCCACGCGGGAGAGGCCGGACGCGGCGGCCATCTCCACCACCGCGGCGCCCCCGTCGTCGCGGACGAGCCACGGGGCGCGGATCGGCCGGCCCAGCGGGTCGCGGACCGCAGCGACAACGCGTCGCCAGCCCCCGGCCGCCTCGATCGCGACGAGCGTGCCCTCGCCGCCGTCAGCCAGCGGGGCGAGGCGGATGTCGTCGTCGGGACGCGCGCGGCGCCAGCCCTCCGCCAGGGCGCGAGCGACCTCGACGCTGGTGAGGGTGCCCTTGTAGGAGTCGGGCGCGATCAGGACGCGCATGGTCGCCGACCTCGGGCGCATGCGTTCGGACTGACAGGCCGAACCTCGCGCCCCTGTGCGCACTCGCTCGGGCTGGGAGTCCGAGTCGCGACGTTCCCCGGGCGTGCGACGGCGTCCCGACGGTGTGATCCGGACCCCGGGTCCGAGCGCCGCCGCCCACCGCGCAGGAGTTCGGACTGGGACTCCGACGCCCGGCGCGGCCCGGTCACCCGGCGCGGCCCGGTCACCCGGCGCGGCCCGGTCACCCGGCGCGGCCCGGTCACCCGGCGCGGCCCCGTCACTCGGTCGGCGTCTCGCCCCGCGCGGCGCGTCGCCGCTCGAGGTACTCGGGGATGCGGATCATCGGCGGCCGCTCGTGGTCGGCCACCTCCTGGACCTCGAGCGACAGGCGACCCTGCCCGAAGCGCGGCAGCTTCATCGTGTGGCCCAGCTCGGCGAACAGCCGCACTCGGCGCCGCTCCTCCAGGCGTTTCATCACGGCCTGGAGGATGACGAACGACATCTTGGACAGCCCCTCGAGCTCCTGGTTGCGGTGCAGTCGCCGCTCCAGGTCCACCTGGCCCAGCCCCTCGATCCCAACCCGCTCGAACGCGTCGATCAGATGCCCGATCTCCACGGCGTACCCGGTGAAGAAGGGGATCTGCTCGAGCAGCGAGCGGCGCCCCGCGTACTCCCCGGCCAGGGGCTGGATGAAGCCCGACAGCTCGGGGAAGAACAGGTTGATCAGCGGGCGCGCCACCAGCTCGGTCACCCGGCCGCCGCCGCCCTCCTTGAGCACGCCCCCCTCCACGATCGGGCGCTGGTAGTAGCCCTTGACGTACTGGAGGCGCTGCTCCACCAGGAGCGGCCCGAGCGTCCCGTAGACCATCCGGCTGTGCCAGTTGCGCACGTCGGTGTCCGCCCAGATCACGATGTCGCCGCTGGTCTCGTACAGGGACTTCCAGAGTGCCTCGCCCTTGCCGCGGAACGAGCCGTACCGCGTCAGGACGTCCGGGTGCTGCACCACGCGCGCCCCGGCAGCCTCGGCGATCGCGCGGGTGTCGTCCGTGGAGGCGGAGTCGATGACGAGGATCTCGTCGAGCAGCGGGTGGCGCTCCTGGAGGTCGCGCATCGCGCGCGAGACGATTGGCCCGATCGTCTCGGCCTCGTTGAGCGTGGGCAGCACCAGGCTCACGGTGACGCCCTGCTTCTCCTTGAGCTGGGCCAGCCGGTCGAGGTCCGCGAACTCGCCGTGGTGGAAGTTGGCCTCCGCGAACCAGCGCTCAACCTTCGCCGGCACCGCACGCGATTCCTCGGCGGCGCGGTCTGCGGCGGCGAGCGACTCGGCCTTCTCCGCGAGGGCGTCGAACGTGTGCCGGCCGATGGCCTCGCGCGTCTTGACCACGATCACGGTGGATTTGGCGCGCTGGGCGATGGCCTCAGGCAGGGCGCCGAACAGCGAGCCGACACCCTCGCCCGCCGGTGCGGACGCGCCCATGACCACCAGGTCCGCATGCTCCGCCTCGCGCAGGATGGAGGTCCTGACGTTGCGGGTCTCGCGCAGGAGGGGCTCGGCGCGGGCGGTGATGTGCTGGCGGACCAGGGCGGCCAGCGCGTGCTCCGCCTGGGCGCGGACGGCCTCCGTGACCCCGGCCGGGACGAAGTGGATGACGGCGACCGTGGCGTCGTGGTGGCGGGCCAGGGCGTCGGCGAAGCGCAGGGCGAGCTCGGCGTGCGGGCCGCCGCGGACCGGGACGAGGATCCGCCGGACCTCGTGGCCGCCGCGCTGCTTGACGACGGCGATGTCGCACGGGGACTCGCGCACGACCTCGTCGATCGTGGGGGAGATGGACAGGGCCGCCGCGCCCGCACGCGCGGGGGACGACTTGCCGCCCCAGCCGAAGATCAGCAGGTCCGCCTCCTGCTCGGCGGTCGCCTCCACGATCCCAGCGGCGGCGTGCCGCCCGATCCGGACCAGCGGGTGGATCGTCGTGCCCTCGGGGACGTAGTCCAGGACGCGCTGGAGGAGCCGCCGCGCCTGGCGCGCCCGGGTGGCGCCCTCGGACAGCGGCATGCCCTCGGGCACCTCGACGATGCCGAGCGCCGCCAGCTCGCCGGTCCGCGGGTCCAGCAGGGCGGCGCCGATCCGGACCAGCTCCTCGGCCGTGAGCGGGTTGGCGACGGGGATCAGGATGCGCGCCGGGAGCGGCTGCTGGCTCATCGCGGGCCGTCCCCTGCCTGCGCGTCGAGCGCGCGCCAGCGCTCCACCAGGTACGGCTTGAGCCGCTCGAACTCGCGCGCCTGGCGCTCGACGCGCTCCTCCGCGTCGGCCGTGTCGAGGTGGCGGTTCTCCACCACGAACGAGGCCACGCGGCCGAAGTAGATGGGCACAAGCGCTGCCGTCAGCTGCGACGTGTCGAGCTCGCCGCGGCGCGTGGCGATCACGAGGTCGTACACGACGCGTGCCCACAGGTCATCGGGGAAGTCGAACCCGGCGAGCGCCTCCGCCATCTGGAGGGTGGTGGGGTGCGTCGCGTCGGACTCCCCGCCCAGGCCCAGCCGGCGCGAGGCGGCGTCGGCGATCGGGCCCGCCTCGGCCGCGAGCGCCACCACGGCGGCGGCGGTGTCCGGGTCCAGCGCCCGGCGCCACGTCTCCCCGAGCGTGAGCGACCCGGCGTGGAACTCGTCGAGGAGGCGGACCGCGTTCACCTCGAGCGGCGGCGGGTCGATGATCCGCTCGAAGCCGTAGGCGGGGACGTCGTGGCTGCCCCTGATCTCGAGCCAGGCGTCCGGGCGCTCCACGGCCAGGCGGAGGATGGTCCCCACGACCTGGCGGAACATCGGGCCCAGGTCCGCGCCCGGGTCCTTCGGGTCGTGGACCTTGGCCCCCAGCCGGGTTTGGCACACCGCGAAGCCGCCGGAGAGCGCGTGCGTCGTCATCCAGATGTCGATGCCGAACTTGCTGACGTCGGCCGTCCAGTCGTCCTGGGCCAGGTAGTGGGCGACAAGGTCGCCGGAGACCCCGAAGTCGCCGCCGATGGGCTGCCGGATCCGGAGGCCGTAGAGGGCGCGCGTCAGCGGGTAGGTCACGGTGTTGGTGATCGTCCCGTCGTGCTTGTGGCGCGCGTACAGCGGGGCGACGAAGTCGTAGCCGCCCTTGAGGATGGGGCCGGCCAGCAGCTCGATCCACTCCGGGACGATGCTGCGCAGGTCGCTGTCCACCACCACCAGGGCCTGGACGTCGAGCGCGGCGGCGATCTCGAAGATGGTCCGCAGGGCCGCGCCCTTGCCGCCGACGCCGTCGATCTCGGGGTACGTGAGGGTCACGCGGTCCAGGCGGTTGGTGGGCCTAACGAGCAGGATGGACTCGACATAGTCCGGGGGCTCGGTCTCGATGACCACGCGCTGCGTGCCGTCGGGCGAGCCGGCGTCCGAGTTCACCAGGACCGGCTTGTGGTCCGGGAAGTACTGGACCAGCCCGGCATGCGCCGCGCGCACGACGTAGCCGATGGTCGCCGCGTTCTTGAAGCTCGGGATGCCGACCATGATGTCGGCGCGTCCGAGGCGGGCGATCTCGTCCCGGATTGCGGGGGTGAGCGTCGTCGGGGGCACGGGTCCACCCTACCACCCTGCGTCCACCGGTTGTGTCGGCGGTCAGGCGGTCGCGGCGGGCGGCTCGCCGTCGGGCGTGTCCGGGACGGCGGGGCGATGCTGCGGGCGCGGTGCGGGCACCACCACCCAGTCGGGGTTCTCCGCGTCGGGTGTGTAGCGGCTGTTGGCCGCCCGCCAGAAGACGTGCTCGAAGCCGAGCGTGCCCCAGGTGGCGGCCACGCGCGAGCCGCCGGGCCGCGTCCAGGGCGTCACGCGGACCAGCCTCGACTGGCTGAGCACGGTGTCAAGCTGGCGTTTGCGCTCCTGGAGCGGGATGCCGCCCAGATCCTCGCGGTCGAGCCACAGCAGGTCGGTCGCCACGAACGCGTGGTCCTCGCCCGCCGCGAGCGCCTCCAGGATCTCGAGCGCGCGCGACTCCTCCTCGTCCCGGTGGCGGCGGCCGATCGTGTACGGGTCCTGATTGCGCCGCTGGAGAAAGCGCGGCATCGAGAAGATGGGCCGCGCGATGGGGTCCGAGGTGGGGTAGGCCCCGACGCCCGTGTCGAATGCCTGCTTGGTCAGGTGGCCCTCGATGACGCCGTCCCGCGCCTCGAAGGCATAGCCCAGTGCCTCCTCGAGCGAGGCGGGTGCATCGATCCGGTCCCCGTAGCGGTAGAACTCCGCCTTGCCGCCCGCGATCGCCGCCACCACGCGGAGGCCGCCCCAGTCCGGCTCGATGATGGGGTCCACCACGTCCTTGGCCTGGCGCCGGCCCGGAAACTGCGGCCGCCAGGCGGCGGCGATCTCGCGCGGGTCGGTGATCATTGCGCGATCCTACCGCGGAGGTCCAGCGCGTCCGCGTCCCGGACGCACCCGCGCGCACCCCTTCGCCACGGGCGGCGCCCCCGGCCGCACCCCTTCGCCACGGGCGGCGCCCCCGGCCGCACCCCTTCGCCACGGGCGGCGCCCCCGGCCGGCGACCATCTCCGGCAGAAGGCGTCTTCCCGGTAGTTCGCATCTCGCGGAACTACCGACGGAGGGAGGCCCTGGGCGGTGCTCCCGACGTTGCCCTCGCGCCGCGCGGCGGTTCCGCGAGACCAGAACGATCCCGACCCCACCCCCGCGGGGCGAGGCCGCGCCGCCCCCCCGGCCCGCCGACGCGGTGCGGCCCGCGGTGCGGGGCGTGCCCTCGGGGCGCGGAGGCCGCCCCTATGATCCGCGCAAGGGCAGTGGACGCCGCACGAGGGACCCGATGACCGCAGCCGTCGCGACCACCGAGCTGACGGAGCTCGACCGCCGCAACCACCGCAAGGTCGCCCGCGGGGGCTGGGCGCTGTACGACTTCGCCGACACCATCTGGTCGTACGCGATCTTCTCGCGCGCGATCTCCCTGTTCCTGGTGGACAAGCTCGGCGACAGCAACGGCAACCTCTGGCTCGGCCTGTCGGTCGCGATCTCGGTGGGCATCAATGCGCTGGTCTCGCCGTTCCTCGGCGCGGTCTCGGACCGCTACGGGCGACGCCTGCCGTTCCTGTTCGCGTTCACGATCGGCGCCTGCCTGCCGGCCGTGGCCATCCCGTTCGTGCCGGTGCCGGTCGGCATCGTGCTGTTCATGCTCGCCATGTTCTCGTACCAGTCGTGCCTGATCTACTTCGACGCGACGCTCCAGCTGGTGAGCACGCCCGAGAACCGCGGCCGGATCGCCAGCCTGTCCACCGGCATCGGCTACATGGGCACGGTGTTCATCGCGATCCTGCTGCTGCTGACCGACCTGTCCGTGGCGATGACCTTCGTCGTCGCGCCGATCCTGTTCTTCGTGCTGTCGGCGCCCACATTCCTGTTCCTGCGGGAGGACGGCAGCCGGCGGAAGGCTGACGCGGACCCGCTGGGCGCCGCCTGGTCGCAGACGTGGCGCACCGTCCGCTCGCTCGACCAGTACCCGGGCCTGGGCCGGTTCCTCGCCTCCCGGTTCTTCTACACCGACGCGCTCAACACCAGCGTCACGATCATGACCATCTTCTCGGTCAAGGCTGTCGGGTTCAGCGAGAACGAGGCCAACATCGTCCTGCTCGTCCTCACCCTGTCCGCGATCGTGTCAGCGTTCATCTGGGGCCGCCTCGTGGACCGGTTCGGGCCCAAGCGGACCCTGTTCAGCGTCCTCGCCATGTGGGCGGTGGCGCTCGTCGTCGGCGCCACGCTGATCGCCAAGGGCCCGTTCATCGTGGCCGGGCTCGTCATCGGCGCCGGGTTCGCCGGCCTCCACGTGTCCGACCGCGTGCTGATGTACCGCCTGAGCCCGCCCGACCGCCTCGGCGAGTTCTACGGCCTGTACGGCCTGGTGGGCAAGGGCTCGCAGGTTGTCGGCAACACGTTCTGGGGCCTCGTGCTGTTCCTCACCTTCGACACGCTGGGCAAGGGCGCCTACCAGCTGGGCATCTACACGCTGCTGGTGGCGATGCTGATCGGGCTGTTCCTGCTCTACCCGGTGCCGGAGAAGCGGG
>JAKAMV010000018.1:0-23434 GCA_021812735.1 Chloroflexota bacterium
AGCACTCAGCCGGGCCACGCCGGCGCGCGGCGAGCTGGCGATCCGGTCGCTCGAGCAGACGATCGCGTCCAACTCCAACCCGTCGAACCTCGTCTCGTCCACCGTTGACGTCGACGGGGTCGCCGTCGACGTCAACATCGTCCCGGGCGCCCCCGGGCTCGACCAGATCGACATCGACGTGCCGGGCGTCGCGGGCGGGCCGGTGCCCCTGCGCGTACAGCTCGTCGATCCTTCCGGCCTGGCCGGCCCACCAATCGCGCTCAGCGCTGGCGACCGGGAAGAATCGCCGGCCGGCCCCATACAGGCCTACGACGGGTTCGCGTCGCTCGCGTCTCTCCCGGGGCAGTGGAGCGCGCGGCTCACGTTGCGGTCTGGTACCCGCCAGGTCGACGTGCCCGTGCCGCTGCCCCTCGGTGCCCTCGCGCCGCAGCCGGCCTCCACCACGGGCAGCCCGTTCGACTCGCCCGCCCCGGGCATTCCAGCGGAGGTGCTCCTCGCCATCGTGGTGCCGACGCTCGGGATGGCGCTGGCTGCGGTCGGGCGCACGCGGCCAGGTGCTCGCGCCTGGCACCTTGCGCCGCCGGTCGGTGGTGCGAGCCTGGGCGCTGCGGCGCTCCTGGTCGCGATCGCGCTGGCCGGCAGCCGGCCGCCGCCGGCTCCCTTCGCCGCGGCCCGCTGGGGCGTCGTCTCCCGTGCCGCCACGGACCGCGCTGGTCGTATCGTCGAGTACGCGATGCCGACGCCCGGGAGCGGCCTGATGATCCCCGCCGTCGCGCCAAATGGCCAGGTCTGGGTCGGAGAGATGGATGGGAACAAGATCGCGGCGCTCGATCCATCGAGTGGCGAGGTGCGCGAGTTGCCGCTGGGGCCGCCGATCCGGTCGGTGATGGGGTTGGCCGTGGCGCCCGACGGTCGCGTCTGGTGGGCCGAGGAGGCCACCGACCAGGTCGGCATGCTCGACCCCCGCACCGGCCAGACGCACGCCTTCCGCTTGCCAACCCCGAACGCCGGTCCGGTCGGGATCACCGTCGCGCCCTCCGGGCTCATCTGGGTCACCGAGCAGGCGGCCGGACGGATCGCGGCGCTCGATCCGGCGAACGGTACGGTGCGCGAGTACGCGATCCCCACTCCCGATGCGGTCCCGTACTGGATCGCGACCGCACCGGATGGGCGCCTCTGGTTCACCGAGATGGACGGGCGGGCCGTGGGGGTGCTCGATCCGGCGACGGCCCTCGTGCGCGAGTACCGCGAGCCGCTGACCCAGGGAGAGCCGGTCGGGATCGCGGTGGACCGGGGCGGCACGGTCTGGTTCGCGACGCTCAGCGGGAGCCTGGGACGGCTCGATCCGGCCACGGGACGCATCACGGCGATCGACCTGGGGACCCAGGCGGCCGGGTATGGTGTCGCGGTGGACGGCTCGGGGCGCGTCTGGGTGGGCCAGCTCGGCAGCGCGATCGTGCGCTACGACCCTGCGAGCGGCGCCGTCGCAGCGATCGGGCTGCCGACGCGCGACGGGGGCCCCTGGTGGCCAGCGATCGACCAGTCAGGGAACGTCTGGGTGGCGGAAGGCGCCCTATCCGCCAACCGGCTGGCTCGGATCGCGCCGTAGGACCGGAGTGCGCAGATCGCTCAAGAGGCGTCCGGCGACCGAGACGACCTCGTGGCGGACGCACATGGCGGGTTCAGCAGCCCGAGATGCGGTCCGCAACGAAGCGGATGGCGACGGCGTAGCTGGCGGCGAACTCGTCCGGCGTCATGCCCAACGCGGCGATCAGCGGGCGGTACTTCTCCTGGTACTGCGGCACTTCATCGGCAGGTGGGGCGGTCCGATCGACGACGGCGCGCCCGGTGAGGACGATCACGTCGTTGGCGTGCTCGTCGGTCCGTAGGTGGAGCGCCGCGCGCGGGTTCTGGGCGAGGTTGTGAGGTCGATCATCGTTCGTTCCTCACGCGATGCGGAGCGGGCTCATGCGAAGAGCGGAGGCACCTCGGTCGCGAAGCGCTCCAAGAGCTCCCGTTGCTGTGCCGGGTCGAGCCCCGGCAGGTAGTCCCGGGCCACGATGTGCAGGCTGCCACCGGCCGCGTCGACGTACGCCTGCAGCTGGTCCGCCACGGCTTCCGGCGGCCCGCCGATGTAGCAGCCGCGCACCAGCGCCTCGTCTTCGGGCGGCAGCGGCCCACCTGTGGGTAGCGGCTGGGAGACCCGCGTGGCGGCCGCGCGCAAGTCCCGATACTTCCATTGCGTGAGGCGCACCAGATCACCGTACCGATGCCAGCCGTCCGTGCCGTCGTGGGTGGGCACGATCGTCAGGTAGACCGCCACCTGGAAGGTCGCCGGGTCGCGCCCAACCCGCGCCAGCTCGTCGCGGATCGCCGCCATCTGCGTGCGGAACTGGTCGATCGGCGTGTGCAAGAAGACACCGTCCGCCCGACGCGCCGCGCGTCGCAGCGCAGGCTCCGCCGTCCCTCCGAGCCAGACGGTCAGCTTCCCGCGTGCCGGCTTCGGTCGCACCGCTACCTCCGGGAGATCCCAGATCCGACCGTGGTGGCGCAGGAGGTCGTCGCGGGCGGCACCTTCGAGCACGTCGAGCAGCTCCTCCATCGCCCGGGCGCGCAGCGAGCGGTCGACGCCGAAGGCTCGGAACTCGATCCCCGACCAGCCGAGCCCAAGTCCTAGGATCAAGCGACCATCCGCGATCAGGTCGGCGGTCGCGGCATCCTCGGCGACGTGTAAGGGATGGTAGAGCGGACCGAGCATGACCCCTGTCCCCACGCGGATGCGGCGCGTGACGGCGGCCATGGCGGCAGCCATGAGGAGCGGAGATGGCAGGTACTCGGTGTCGACGAAATGGTGTTCGCTGGTCCAGACCGAGTCGAGGCCGAGTTGTTCGGCGCGCTGCGCGAGTGCCAGCGCGTCACGGTAGAGGTCGCCCGCCGTGCGGTCGACCGCGGGGTGGCGCTCGCATGTGATCAGCGCATAGCCAAACGTGACAGCCATCCGCGGGTCTCCCTGCGATCTGCGTCGGCCGGCGCGACGGGCGCCGGACCCCACCAGGATATGCCCGCACAGCGCGCCCGTGCCCGTCCGCGCCGTGTCGGTGCCGGCACAACCGAGGCGACGCGTGCGGGATGGCGGGGCCGACTGAGTCCGACCGGGCGGACGCGCAGGCCGGAGCGGCGGCAGCCTCGGTGGCGGTTCGGTCTGGCTGGTGCAGTACCTTCCCAGCGCGGGGATTCGACGCCGACGACGCCTGCTGGGCGTGCCCATGCGGGTCGCGTGGCAGCACGTCTGGCGGCACGACCGCCCCGCTCGTGCCCAGCCGATGCCGAAACCGCCGCCCCGGGTTGTCCTAGGGCGGCGGTTTCACGTTCGAGTCGCTGGAGCCGACACTCGGATTTGAACCGAGGACCTGCTGTTTACGAAACAGCTGCTCTACCGCTGAGCTATGTCGGCGCGGGGCTGAGTGTACCAGCCCGTCCTCCGCTTCGCGGCTCCGCCACCTCAGGCAGCGAAGTGCGGGGAGCGGCCCGGCTTCGCGTTCGCGAGCCAGACGCTCGACAGGCGCAGGAACTCATCGATCGCGTCTAGCGTGGGCTCCAACGTTCCTGGAAGGGGACGGTCGACGTCTTGGCAACGGCGGGACGCCGCGAGCCGCGTCTCGATATCCACGACCGGATCGTCGCCTCCCTCGATCCAGTGGACTTCGTCGGCACCGTTCGGCGGGAGGACGGTTGCCGCGGATCGCTCGACGACTTCGATCGGATCGGCGAGGTAGGTGCGCAGCGCATCCATCGTGGCCGTGATCATCGGTTCGGCGCCAGTGATCCTGCCCGCGGCTTCTCGGCCGCCCCGGGGCTGCACTCCTTGGTGGCAGGGCGGAGGGCCGTGTCTCGCAGTGTGAGCCGCCCAGGTCGGCGGCGACCCGACTGCGAGGAGCCGTCGGCGACGGCAACGAGCGGTGCGCCCAGGCCCCGATCACGGAGGTCATGGGGGATGCGGGTTCAGGAGTCGGCGCGCAGGCAGCGGCCAAGCCGCGTAGCGGGCAGCTCGTTCGCTCCGTTGGCTCGGGCGCCCGCGATGAGGACCAGGCGGGAGTACTCGTCCTCGAGCCCGACGCCGAGGCACAGCTCGTCACCGCCCGTGTGCGCGCAGCGGCCGTCCATCGGGCGGATCCGCCAGTGGGGACGCCAAGTCCGGTAATCGACCTCCTAGGCCGCCTTGAGCCAGGTGATCGTTGAACTGCTCAGCGGCGCCTTCGCCCCCCGGATCTGGCGGAAGACTGGCTCGCAGTCGGCCGAGCTCAAGCCCTCTAGGTACGGCCTGGCAAAGGGGCGCTCAGGTCTCCGGGCTGCGGTCACGCCGCTTCGGGCGGAGCGCCGAGCGGCAGGGCTCGGTTCGCGGCGGGAGATCGGACACGGCGGCAGACGCACCTCGATCGACCAGGTCCTGACCCCGATCTGGCCGGGTCGGCCACGGGCGTCCCGGCAGCCGGTCTCAGCGCCAGCGGGCTGATCGCGCTCACGCCCGAATCAGGCGCCGCCCCAGAGGACCCGCGCAAGAATCCGCCGGTGGTCCTCGGCGGCGACCCCTTCGAACGTGCTCGCGATGACTGCACCGGTCCTCCGCACCGGCTCCTGAGCGCGGATAGCGTACCGTCGCAGCGGACCTTCCCTCCGTGAAGTCAGACTCAGTCGGAAGGGTACGGCCTGCTCTTTCCCGGTCAGGTCAGTTGTCTTGAGCGCGGCCCCGTTCCCACACACGATGACGTTAGGTCGGGCCACCGGAGCCGCAGCCACGTCGTGGTGGTTCGGCGTGAGAGGAGCCGTTTGGGGCCCGGGAGTTTGCGACGACACTGGCAGAGCTGGCCCTGAGACAGAACAGGTTGACTGAGGCGGTAGTATGGAACCGCTTTCATCGATGATGGAAGCGGTTTCGTCAACGGTGGACCGGCAGCGAGAGGTTCTCCGGAGTGGCCACGATCCGAGACGTTGCAGCCAGCGCGGGGGTCGGCACCGCCACGGTCTCGCGAGTCTTGAACGGATACGCAGGTGTACGACCCGCGACCCGTGACCGGGTTCTCCAAGCTGCCCGCGTGCTCAACTATCGTGCCAACGGCGTCGCGAAGGCGCTGGCGACTGGCAAGTTCCGGACCGCCGGCCTCATCTTGCCCGACGTTTCCAACCCCTTCTTTCCCTCCCTAGCTCGCGGGGTCGAGGACGCAGCTCACGCGGATGGCTATGCGGTGATCTTCGGCAACGCGGATAACGTGCCCGAGCGCGAGGCTGAATACGTGGGCCTGCTCCGCGACCGATTGGTCGACGGCATGATCATCGCCTCGACAGGTGCGCCCGCCGCCCTTGCCGAATTGGTCGGAGACGTGCCGGTGGTCCTGCTCGACCGACGAGTGCCGGGATGGCGCGTGAGCTACGTGAGCACGGATCACCGCTTGGGCGCCCGTCTGGCGGTCCAGCATCTTGTGGCGCGTGGTCATCAACGCATCGCGCATCTCGGTGGCCCGGAGCACGTTGCCTCGGCAGAGGATCGGCTCGGCGGATACCGCGAGGCGCTCCTCGAAGCAGGCATCGACCCGCGGGCGGAGTGGATCGCGCGCGGACCCTTCAGCTACGAGAGCGGTTACGAACGGATGCTCCACTGGATCGACTCCGGGCTGGAGATTTCCGCCGTGTTCGCCGCGGATGACTTGATCGCGATCGGAGCTCTTCAGGCGTGCCAAGACCGCGGTTGGGCCATCCCTCAGCGCCTTGCGCTCGTTGGATTTGACGACACGCTGCTGGCGCGCCTCGTGCGGCCTCGCCTAACCACCGTGCTGCAACCGGCGTACCAGATCGGCGTCCAGGCTTGGGAGTTGTTGGCGCGTCATATGGCCGACCCAGGTGCACCGACTTCTGATGTGGTTGTCGAACCCCACTTGGTGATCAGGGAGTCAACCTGAGCCATGGGCCCGATTGTGGTCGTTGGCAGCCTCAACCTCGACATCGTGGTGAGCGTCTCCCGCTGGCCGGAACGCGGGGAAACGCTCACGGGCGACAGCGTGGCGCGTTTCCCCGGAGGAAAGGGTGCCAATCAGGCTGCTGCCGCCGCTCTGCTTGGCGGTGATGTTGCGATGGTCGGCCGGGTGGGAGACGACGAGTCCGGCCGGTATCTACGCCGCAGTCTTGGCGCACTCGGTGTGGATGTCGGGCACGTCGTCACTGACTCCCAGCTGCCGACAGGCATGGCCATCGTAGGAGTCGAGCACGGCGGTGCCAACCGTACTGTGGTGATCCCCGGAGCCAACGCGATGCTCTCCCCGCGCGATCTCAGCACACTGCGGTGGCAAGGCACGCGCGTGGTGCTTCTGCAACTGGAGATCCCGATTGACACCGTCCTGGCAGCGGCCAGGGCGGGGCGTGCGGCCGGCGCCGTGGTTGTCCTTGATCCTGCTCCGGTCCGTCCGCTACCCGAGGAACTGTGGCAGAGCGTCGACATTCTGACGCCGAATCGCACAGAAGCGGAAGTCCTGACGGGGATGCCGGCCGTGGACGCGCAGGCGGCGCGATTGGTCGCGGCACGTCTCGCTAGCCACGGGCCTCATGCGGTGGTGCTCAAACTCGACGCTGAGGGCGCGATGCTCGTGGAAGGCAGTTACGTGACGCACGTGCCGGCGCTCCCACTGGAGTCCGTGGACACGACGGCAGCCGGCGACGCGTTCGCCGGCGCCTTGGCCGTGACCCTTGCGGAGGGCCGGCCGCTGGCGTCCGCGGTCGTATTCGCCAACCGGGCGGCTGCGATCTCTGTCACGAGAAGAGGGGCGCAGGCCAGTCTGCCGTGTCGCGAGGAGGTCGATGGGTTTGTGTTGGAGGCGCGGCTGACATGAGGTCCAGGGGACTGCTTCACGCGGAATTGACCGGTGTCATTGCAGGACTGGGGCATGGCCAGTTGCTGGTAGTGGCGGACGCGGGCCTGCCCATCCCGCCCTCTGTCCGGCGCATTGACTTAGCCGTCCAGCCGGGTCTTCCGGGGTTTCTCCCGGTGCTTCAGGCCGTAGTCGAGGAGGGGGTCTTCGAGGCTGCGACGATCGCCACCGAACTAGGCTCAGGTAACCCGTCGCTGGCGGGCGCCGTCGCTCAGGTGCTGGAGCCTTCCATCGCCGTCATGCGTGTCCCGCACGATGACCTCAAGCAGATGACATCGGAGGCCGTGGCGGTGATCAGAACCGGAGAGTTCACGCCGTACGCCAACGTCGTACTGCGGGCGGGGGTGGCCTTTTGAACGCAACTCCGCTCCTCTCGCTGCGTGGCATCTCCAAAACATACCCTGGCGTGGTGGCGCTCAGCGGCATCGATTTCGACCTGCAGGCGGGTGAGGTGCACGGCCTCGTCGGAGAAAACGGTGCGGGGAAGACCACTCTGCTCAAGATCATCGGCGGAGCTGAGCGGGCAGACACAGGCGTAATTGAGTTGCAGGGCCGGCGGGTGGCACTCGCCTCTCCCCGTGAGGCGCAGGCGCTCGGGATCCGGTCCATTCATCAGGAGTTCAACCTGTTCCCGGCGCTGACGGTCGCAGAGAACATCTGCCTTGACCATCTTCCCACGCGCGTGGGTTTGCTCGATGGCAGATCTGTTCGAGCACAGGCACGTGAGGCCATTGGGAAGCTGGGTGTTCAACTTCCGCTCGACACGCCGGTGCGACAGCTCAACGTGGCGGACCAGCAGCTCGTCGAGATTGCGCGAGCCCTCTCGGCCGAGGCGCGCGTGTTGATCATGGACGAACCCACATCGGCGCTCACCGAGCGCGAGATCGAGGCCTTGTTTGCCGTAGTGCGCAGCCTGCGGGACCACGGCGTAGGGGTCGTCTTCGTGTCTCACCGGATGGAAGAGGTCCTGGAGCTTTCGGATCGAGTGACGGTGTTGCGAGACGGGCGCTTGGTGGGGGAGACGTCTACACACGATCGTGGCGAGGTCATTCGCATGATGGTGGGCCGACAGCTTGATGATCTGTATCCGAAAGCAAACGTCCAGATCGGCCCAGAGACCTTGTCGGTCCACGGCCTGACGTCTGCGGGACGCTTTACGGATGTGACGTTCTGTCTTCACCGGGGGGAGATCTTGGGGATTGCCGGCGTCATCGGTTCCGGTCGCACGAGCATTGGCAAAGCTTTGTTCGGGATGGTGCCCATCAACCGCGGCACAGTGGCCGTCGATCAGCGTCCTGTCCATATTCGCTCCCCGCGAGACGCGCTGCGAGTGGGCATCGGTTATCTCCCTGAGGATCGCAAGACCCTCGGTCTTGTTCTGGGCCTGTCGGTCCGCCACAACGAAACGCACGTGATTCTGCCCCGCATATCGCGCTTCGGATGGGTGGACCGAGGGCGCGAGCGTGACATCGTCACGCGACGTGTCCAAGAGCTGCGGATCAGGACGCCGTCCTTGGACGCACAGGCATTGCATCTGTCTGGCGGAAATCAGCAGAAACTGGTCCTCGCCAAGTGGCTGGAGATCAGGCCGGCTGCATTGATCCTCGACGAACCCACCCGTGGTGTTGACGTCGGTGCGAAGGCGGAGATCTACCAGATCATGGGCGACCTTGTTCGCGGTGGCGTCGGGATCATCCTGATTTCGTCTGACCTTCCCGAGTTGCTCGGGCTTGCTGATCGGGTCGTCGTGCTGCGCGATGGGCGCGTAGTCACGACACTGGATCGACCGGACGCCACGCAGGAGCGTGTCCTTCACATGGTCACCATGGGAGCGGCGGCGTGACCGAGCGCACTCGTGCTAGGAAGTCGCGAGCTTCGATCGTCGCTCGCCCGACGAACATATCGGTCGCGGATTACGGACTGGTACTTGCGTTCCTCGCCCTGTGCGCCGCCCTTACCGTCCTAACTCCAACTTTCTTTACGTCGCAGAACATACTGAACGTCGGGCGCCAAGTGTCCGTGACCGCGATCCTCGCCGCTGGGCAGACGTTCGTGATCTTGGCTGCGGGCATCGACTTGTCAGTGGGCTCGCTGGTCGGCCTGGCGGGGGTTGTCGCGGCGGGTGTCGCACTTCACGCTGGTTTCGTCGCCGGCATCGGGGCTGGCCTTGGTGTGGCGGCCCTGGCCGGCCTCGTGGATGGCATGGCGATCATGCTGATTCGCATCCCTGATTTCGTGGTCACTCTTGCGATGCTTAGTGCGGCTAGGGGCCTCGACCTTATCTACTCGGGCGGCGAGCCGATCGGGGTCGCTTCCCAGCCGTTTCTGTATCTCGGGGCCGGCTATGTGGGGCCAGTGCCGGTCCCGATTATCATCATGCTGCTCGTGTTTGCCGCGTCCCATGTTGTGCTTCGGTACACGGCGTTTGGTCGGTACGTCTATGCCGTGGGTGGCAATCGACGCGCAGCAGCATATTCTGCGATTGATGTTCGCCGCGTCAGGATTGCGGTGTATGTGATCTCGGGCATGCTGGCCGGGTTGGCCGGCGTCGTGTTGGCAGGCCGACTTGCGACCGCTGATCCCCAGGCTGGTGTCGGATACGAACTCGATTCCATCGCCGCAGTGGTCCTGGGGGGTACGAGCCTCTTCGGCGGCGAGGGTTCGGTGGCTCGCACACTCCTGGGAGCGCTCATCCTAGGGGTTCTCAGCAATGGCATGAACCTGCTTGACGTTTCTCCTTTCTATCAGCAGGTCGCGGAAGGCGTAGTCATCGTTCTCGCGGTCGCAATCAGCCACATCGACGAGCTTCGCTCGCGATCTGGTGCGGACTGAGCGATGGCCCCTGTTCGGCCGAAGGAGGTGGATCCGGCGAACCCCATGTTCCCTTCCTGTCGTCACAACTATGAGGAGGATGAACCATCATGCTTCTACCCGGAAAGACAGTGATTGTCGCGATCGCGGGCTCGACCTTGCTGCTTGCTGCCTGCGGTTCGAGCGCCACGAATGCCCCAAGCCTCGCCACGACCGCCAGTGCGGCGCCGGCCAGTGCCGCACCCGTGAGTGCGGCCCCGGTCAGTCCCGCACCGGCTGCGAGCACAGCATCCTCGCCCGCCACGACCTCGATCACCATCGGCATTGCCTTATCAACCCTGAACAACCCGTACTTTGTGACGATGGAGAACGCGGCCAAGCAAGAGGCCGCTGCCAAGGGCGTCAATCTGATCGTGGCGGACGGTCAGAATGACCTCTCTAAGCAGACGTCGGAAATCGAAGACTTTATCTCAAAGAAGATCAATGGGATCATCGTCAATCCTGTTGACTCGAATGGGATTGTGCCGGCAATTAAGGAAGCGAACGCGGCCAATATCCCGGTGATCGCCGTTGACCGTGCGGTCGGCTCCGGAGCTCAGACCGCTGCGTTCATCGCCTCCGACAACGTTCAAGCTGGTAAGTTGGCGAGCACTGCGCTGTTCAAGGCGCTGGGTGGCAAGGGCAACGTTGCGGTGCTGACTGGCGTTCCCGGTGCGTCTGCCACAAACGACCGCACCAAGGGCTTGCAGGAGGCGTTGACAGCGTATCCGGGTATCAAAGTGGTGGCTGAGCAGACGGCACAGTTCGACCGTGCCACTGCGCTCACGGTCACGGAGAATATCCTCCAGGCTCACCCTGACATCGTCGGTGTATTCGCTGAGAACGACGAGATGGCACTGGGAGCGATCCAGGCACTCAAGGGTGCCAGCAAGGCCGGCAAGGTTCTGGTCAGTTCCATCGATGGTACGGCTGACGGAATGGCGGCTGTCCAAGCTGGAACGCTGCTGGAGACCGTTGCGCAGCAACCCGCATACATGGCCAAGGCCGCGATCGACGATCTCGTGACAATCGCGAGCGGCGGCACTGTTCAGGGCGGATTCACAGCCGCTCCGCTCATCGAGATCACGAAGGCCAACGTGACGCAGTACATGACCAAGTAGTCGAGATCTCCGCGCCGGCTGTCCGGAAGGAGGGCTGACGCTGAGGTTCGTATCCCGTGGTTACGGTCTCGCTGCGGTGACCGACGTGCGACGTCACCGTCCGATCCGGCGGGGCCCGCGAGCGACCTGCATTGGCTGCTCGCGGGCCCCGCCTGTTGCATCGGGACGGGAGCGGCGCTGACGTGCCGCGCCGTGTTGCGGACTGCCTGGCTGGGATCCGGCTCACACCCGAGGATCGGTCGGCATCAGCTCTGCCGGTGGATGCATGAGCTCGGCTGCGGTAGGTTTGAGTAGCTCGCTTGCTGTGGGCCACGAAGGTTCTGCGTCCCGCCGCGACCGATCACCACCATTGCGCGCGGTCACAGCGACCAGGCCCTCGTGCCTGGTCGACGAGGTGCTCGGTAGGCGGCGCATGCTGCGCGCCAGGCCCTGAGCATGCAGTGCGCCGCGGACGAGGCCCGGTTCACTCGGCCGCGGACGGCGCCCGACACTCGCCCGATCAGGTCGCGGGGCGAGCGCGCGCCCAAGCCGCCGCAGCGCTCCGTGCGCCCCTCGCACCTCGTCGCGTGTCGCACCCCCGACGAATGGCACGTCCCCCGGGGCGCCCTCGGCCGTATCCTCTCGCCAAGACAGCAGCGAGCCACGGGAGGGGATCGAGATGATCAGCGAGCGACTCAGCCGGCTCCTCGTCGAACAAGTCGAACACGAACTCAGCGCCCACCAGGCTTACATCGGGATCGCGCTCTCCTTCAAGCGCCAGAGCCTGAAGGGGTGGGCCAAGCTCTTCCACGACCAGGCCCTCGAAGAAGCCCAGCACGCCGCCAAGATCTGGACCTTCCTGATCGACAACGAGGTCGAGTTCGAGCTGCCCGCGATCGTGGCCGCGCCGACGCGCTATGCCACGGCTCGGGACGCCGTACAGGCGGCCCTGGAGAGCGAGCTGCGCGTCACCGGCCAGTTCGACACCATGGCCAAGACGGCTCTCACCGATGGCGACCACCGCAGCTTCCAGTTCCTGCAGTGGTTCATCGACGAGCAGGTCGAAGAGGAACGCACGATGCGCGCCCTGCTCGACCTGATCGACAGCGGGATCAACCTCTTCCAAGCTGAGCCGCTGCTCGAGGGGCTGGTCGGGTAGGCACCGGGCGAGACCGCCACATCCGCCAACGCAGAGGCGCTCGGTGACCGCTGGAACGGACGAACTCTTGAGCCTCTCCGCCGAGGCCCTGGCCGCGGCTGTGCGCCGTGGCGAGGTCTCCGCGGTGGAGGTCACCGAGGCCTTCCTCCGCCGGATCGACGAGCATGCTGGCGGCCACGCGTTCATCACGACCTGTCCCGAACGGGCGCTGGAGCGGGCGGCGCGGCGGCCGAGCGGCCCACTGGCGGGCGTGCCGTTGGCGGTCAAGGACATGTTCGACACGGCCGGCCTCCGCACCACCTACGGCTCCGCGATCTTCGCGGACCACGTGCCAACCCGCACCGCGAGTGCGGTGCGGCAGCTGGAGGCCGCGGGGGCCATCGTCGTCGGCAAGGCCAACCAGCACGAGTTCGCGTGGGGCGTCACCAGCCAGAACCCCCACTGGGGCACGGTGGCGAACCCAGTCCGGCCGGGCCAGGTCGCCGGCGGTTCGAGCGGTGGGACGGCGGCTGCTCTGGCCGATCGGCTCTGCACCATTGGGCTCGGCACCGACACGGGCGGATCGGTGCGCATCCCGGCGGCCTGCTGCGACGTCGTCGGCTTCAAGCCCCCGTTCGGGGCTGTCTCGACGAGCGGCACGTTTCCCCTGGCGCCCTCGTTCGACACGGTCGGGCCGATGGCGCGCTCGGTGCGCGACTGCGCGCTCGTCTACGCGCTACTGGCGGGTCGCGCGGTGCCGCCGCCCCGGCTGGCCGGCGTGCGAGTCGGCGTGCTCGAGTCGACCGGGCACGAGGACGAGTTGACGGCCCTCGGGGCGTTGCTCGAGGAGGCCGTGCTGCCGGAGTCTCAGGCCGAGGGACCGCACGCCGGGGACCCCATGGCCGTCTTCTTGGCGGAGATCGCCGCAGTGCACCGGCCGTGGTTCCCTCGGCTGCGCGATCAGTACGGGCCGGACGTGCAATTCAAGCTCGACGCGGCCCAGCTGGTGAGCGAGCGCGAAGCGGCGCAAGGCCGGATCGCGCTCGGGGAACTGCGGCGGCGGGCGCGAACCGTGCCGGCGGTGGACCTGGTGATCAGCCCGACGCTCGCGATCGAGCCCCCGCCGGTCGATTGTTGGGAGCCCGACGTGCGGGCCGGGATGACGCGCTACACGCGGCCGTTCAATTTCCTCGGCTGGCCGACCATCGCGATCGGCAACCTGCAGATCGCTGGCCGCGATGAGCGCACGGTGCTGAGCGCGGCGCTGGCCTGGGAGGAGGCCTATGGCCGGACGGCCGCAGCTCGAACGTAGCGGGAGACCAGCGCCGCATCGACTTGCGTGTCTCGTGGCGGTCGCGGCAGTCGTCCTGGCCGGGTGCAGCGGAGTGGTCCCGGCAACGGCGCTGCCAGGCGATCAGCAGGTGGCGCCGCCGGGGGCGAGCGCGGCCGGCTCGGTCGGATCGGCCGCCAGCGCGGCCCCTGGGCAAGCAGCCGGTGCACCGCCGACACCCGTCGGTCGGCTGCCCGGCGAGCCCGACCCGCACCTGACACCCGGTGCCTTCAACCCCGCCGTCACGCCCGCGACGATCGGCTCGACGATCTGCCGCCGGGGCTGGACCGCAACGGTGCGTCCGCCCGAGTCCTACACCGCTCCGCTCGAGGTGCAGCAGATCGCTGCCTACCACTATCCCTATACCTCGCCCGCGGCGTACGAGGAGGACCACCTGATCCCGCTCGAGCTCGGCGGCGCGCCGTCGGACCCGCGCAACCTGTGGCCGGAGCCGTACTCGATCACCCTGCCGGACGGGACGCCGGTGGGCGCCCGGGTCAAGGATGCGTACGAGGATGCGCTGCATCGGGAGGTGTGCGCAGGGACGCTGACTCTGGCCGAGGCGCGGGCGCGGATCGGGATCCATTGGGTGCACGCGTACTTCGGCATTCCACTCGCGGCGGGGGCCAGCGGCGCGACCGGCGGCACAGCTGGCGGCGCAGGCAGCACGACGGGCGCGGCGCTGACCGCGCTCCCTTCGACGACCGCGACGCCCCCGTCGCTGGCATCCGGTTCGGCGCTGACCGTCCGCCTCTCCTCCGTTCCCGCGTCCGTCCCGGCCGGATCCAGCGCCACGGTTGCCGCACGCACGACGCCCGGCGCCATCTGCTCGATCGCGGTGGTGCTCCCCTCTGGGCGCGTCTCGACGGTGAAGGCCCTCCTGCACCAGCAGACGGCGGATGCCGCGGGCGCCGTCGCCTGGACCTGGAGGATCACCTCGAACACGGGGCGTGGCACGGCCGGGGTCTCCGTCACCTGCACGTCTGGCGGGCGATCCGCCACCGCATCGGGCACCTTCACGATCAGATGAGGCGCGGCTCGAAGGCCCCGCGACGCCCGCTCGGACCGGCCCGCTGGCGGGCCGCCTCGTGGCGTGCTGCGCCGTTCAGCCGGGCAGGAAGCTCAGCCGGACCGTGCGGACTTCGTGGTCGACGTTCGGGTCCAGCAGCGCGATCGACTGCCAGGTGCCGAGCGTGAGCTGCCCGCGAACGACCGGCACGCTCACCGACGGCGGGGCGAGGAGGGGCAGCACATGATCGGCGCCGTGCCCGGGGGACCCGTGGCGGTGATGCCAACGGTCGTCGCGCGGCAGCAGGCGGTCGACCGTCGCCATCAGGTCCTCGTCGGAGCCTGCACCCAGTTCCATCACCACGATGCCGGCGGTGGCGTGCGGCACGAAGACCGTGAGCAGGCCGTCGCCTTCGCCTGCCACGAACCGCGCGCACTGGTCGGTCAGGTCGAAGAGGCCGCGGCGGCGGCCGGTCCGGACGGTGATCTCGGTGGTCTTCATGGAAGGCGGCTCGATGGTGTACGACGAGGGTTGTGCTCCCGCGAAGCTTACGGTGCGACGAGCGTGATCGGGGCACGGGCGAGTCCCGAGAGGGCGTCGAACGGCCCACCGGGTTCTAGGTCCCAGACGAGCTGCGCCGGTCCCGGAGCCAGGCCCGCGGGCACGTCATAGGCCATGTCAAGCACGACCGTTTGGCCTGGGTCGATCTGCTGGCCGATCGCAGCGCAGTTGAGCAAGTACGATGACTCGACCTTCAGTGCAGCGCCGCCGACCACGAGGTGTTCACCGTAGGCTGGGCACGGGTCGAGCGACGCGGCGTGGCCGCCGGTGTTGGTCAGTCGAACCTGGAAGTGCAGCGTCTGCCCGATGACCGCTGTCGGCGGAAGGAGCAGCGTCGTGGATGCCGTCACTGGCTCGGGGGCGGGGGCTGGCTGCGGCGGGACCGCGACGAACGCAAAGCCCGCGAGCGTCGAGCGAAGCCCAGGCGTGTCGCAACGGGGCACCAGGGCGTACGCGACCGGGGCCGTGACGTGACCGGCGGCGCTGGAAAGCGTGACGAGGAGCTCCAGGTGGCCACTGACCGGCGCGCCGCACCATTCGGACCAGGCCAGGAACGCCGCGGCCCGGTCGCCGGGGCGCAGCAAGACGGGGCCGGCCGGTGCGGTGAGGCCCGCGTCCGACGACCCGTGGGCGACATAGTCGATGGGGAGGATCCCCTGGCCGGACGACAGGATCTGCACGAGTGCGGGCGGGCCCTCGAGCCGGCACGGGACTGTCCCCACGTTGGTGACGGTCAGGGGGCCGACCATGTTACCGGTCGCGCCCTGCCAGATGGCGCTGCCATCTACCTGATCGGCTGCGCACGCCGGTGTGCCCGATGGGACCGGGATTGGCGTCGGGCTCGGTGGCTCCGGGGTGGGGGTTGCGTCGGTCCAGGGTACGACCTGCGCTGGCCCGATCGAGACACCGGGCGAGGCGGTGCCCCATGTCCCGGGGGCGGCGGCCGTCGATTCACCGGAGCCGGCGACCGTCGACCCGACGCCCCCCGAGCTGGCAAGCCCGGCGCCCCCGATCGTAAGGTCGGGCCGGAGGTGCAGTGCCGACCCGACCAGCAGCAACGCCCCGACCGCGACTGCGCCTGCCGCGACTGCGCCTGCCGCGACGAGCCCGGGCCAGCCGACCCGTCGGCGCGAAGACGTCGTCGCGCGGCGCAGCACTCCAGGCTCGATGCCGCCTCTCGTGTCGGGCCGCGGCAGTGGGCGTGGCGAATAGCGGGGCTCGTCGGGGGCTCTCCGCCGCAGGATCCGCTCGATCTCGTCGAGGTTCATCATCATCCCTCGTCTTCGGCCAACTGCCGCCGCAGCGTGGCCAGTCCAGTGGCCACGTGGGTCCGCGCAGCACCGGCGCTGATGCCCAGGATGGAGCCGATTTGCTCGTACGGCAGATCTCCCCGGTAGCGCAGGTACAACACGACGCGCTGGCGCACCGGCAGCCGGTCGACGGCCGACCAGACCGCCAGCTCGTCGGCGGCCACCTGCGGGTCGGACGGCCGATCACGCCGGGCTCGCCCGAGCCGTTCGATCACGCCGTTCGCACGTCGGTGGAGTCGGTGCTCGTCCATCGCCAGCCGGTAGAGCACGCGAAACGCCCACGCGTCGGGCTGTTCCACGGCCTCACCGCGACGCAGCGCGCTCCACAGTCGGGTCAGCGTCTCCTGGACCGCGTCCGCGGCCAGCTCCTCGGAGAGCCCGAGCCGGCAGGCCAGCCCGAACAACGCCTGCCCGCAGCGCTCCTGGACATCAAGCACGGCTGCCGCGTGCGCCCCGGGCTCGGCCGCGAGCGCCCGATCCCGTGGCGCAAGGTCCTCCATGTTGGTCACAGCCTACAGACGCGCGAACGAGGGAAAACGCACAGGGCTGCGGGCTCGACGCCCACTCCGGGGCCGCACGGGGCGAGGGGCAGCCTAGTTCAAGTCCTCGACCACGCCCCCCGCGAGGAAGAGCACATCCTCCGCGATGTTCGTCACGCGGTCGCCGATCCGCTCCAGGTAGTGCGCGGCGAACAGGATGCGCGTGCCGCGGTCCACGTTCTCGGGATCGGCGCGCATCAGGTCGAGCACCACGTCGAAGCTCGCGTGGTAGAGGCGGTCCACCTCGTCATCGCGGGCAGCCACCGCACGCGCCCGCGCCTCGTCCACCTCGACGAGCGCGATGAGGACGTCGTGGACCATGCCAGCCACGAGCTCTCCCATGCGTGGCAGGAAGACGTAGCGACGCAAGGGTGGCTGCTGGGCGAGCTTGCGGACCTGCTTGGCGACGCTGCCGGCGTGGTCGCCCATCCGCTCGAGCTCGTGCGCCACACGATCGAGCGCAAGCAGGTAGCGCAGGTCGCGGGCGACCGGCTGCTGGGTGGCGATCGTCGTCGTGATCAGCTCGGAGACCTGCTCCTGGAGCTGGTTGATCCGCTGGTCGTCGGCGATGACCCGGGCGGCGAGCTCGCCGTCGTGCACCTGCATCGCCTGGGTCGCGGTGCGGATCGCCTCCTCGACGTAGGTGCCGATCTGGACGATCCCGGCCTGGATCTCGCTCAACTCCCGGTCGTAGGCTTCCCGATGCCCGTGCAGGATCGGGTGCGTCCGGATCGGTTCGGTCACCGCTGCGCCTCCCTCATCCGAAGCGGCCCGAGATGTAGTCCTCGGTAAGCCGCCGCCGCGGGTTGGTGAAGATCTGCGCGGTCGGCCCTTCCTCGACGAGGTACCCCGCACGGTCCTCGCCCACGGTCAGGAACGCCGTCCGATCGCTGACCCGGGCCGCCTGCTGCATGTTGTGCGTCACGATCACGATCGTGTAGCTCGTGCGGAGCGCGTCGATCAACTCCTCGATCCGGAGCGTCGACATCGGGTCGAGCGCCGACGCCGGCTCGTCCATCAGGATCACCTCTGGTTCGACGGCGATCGCCCGCGCGATACAGAGGCGCTGCTGCTGTCCGCCCGAGAGGGCCCCACCGGGCGCGTGCAGTTTGTCGTGCACCTCGTCCCAGAGCGCGGCGCGGCGCAAGCTCCGTTCTGCGACCTGCTCGAGGAGGGCCCGGTCGCGGATCCCGGCCAGCTTGAGGCCCGCCACGACGTTGTCGAAGATCGACATGGTGGGGAAGGGGTTGGGGCGCTGGAAGACCATGCCGATCCGCTGGCGGACGACGACCGGGTCGACGCCGGGAGCGTAGATCGGGTCCCCGTCGAGGCGCACCTGCCCCTCCACCCGAGCCCCCGGGGTCACCTCGTGCATCCGGTTGAGGCAGCGGATCAGGGTCGACTTGCCGCAGCCGGAGGGGCCGATGATCGCGGTGACGGAATTGGGTCGCACCGAGAGGGTGATGTCGCGCAGCACGAGGTGCTGACCGTAGTACGCGTTGAGGTGCTCGATCTCGACCCCGACGGCGACGTGCTCGATGGTCACTGCCGCGTGCTCGGCGACGGCGATGGTGCGGGCGTGCGACGAGCCGGCTTGCGCGATGGGCGCGGCCTGTGGAGCGGCCGGGGCCGCAGTGGCCGGCGGGTCCGCAGTGGGTACGCTCGCCGTCGGAGGGCCTCCGGCCGGCGGATCGGCGGCCGGCAGCGCGTTGCTCGTCTGTTCGGTCATCAGCGTCATCAGTGTACGCACCACCTGCGGGGTCAGCGGCCGGCGGGGCCGCGCCGGCGGAGTACGAAACGGGTCAGCAGCGAGAAGATCAGCACGAGGCCGACCAAGAGGAGCGAGGCGGCCCAGGCCTGCTGGTGCCAGGAGTCGTAGGGGCCGGTCGCGTAGACCCAGATGCGCAGCGGCAGCGCGTCCATCGGCTCGGTCAACGACGTGCTGACGCGCTGGTTGCCGAGCGCCGTGAAGATGAGCGGCGCCGTCTCACCGGCGATCCGCGCCACGCCGAGCAGGATCCCGGTGACGATCCCACTCGCCGCGGCCGGGAGGACGACGCGCACGATCGTCTTCCAGGGCGGGATGCCGAGCGCGTAGGCCGCTTCGCGGACGGACCCTGGGACCAACCCCAGCATCTCGTCGGTCACCCGGGCGACGATCGGCAGGATGATGACCGCCAGCGCGATGGCGCCTGCGATGGCGCTGAAGGTGCCCATGGGGACGACGACGAGGCCGTAGGCGAAGAGCCCCACGGCGATGGTAGGCACCCCCGCGAGCACGTCCACCAGGAAGCGGATCGCCGTCGCGCCGCGTGAACCGGCGTACTCGCGGATGTAGATGCCGGCCAGGACTGCCACGGGTGTGCCGAGCAGCGTTCCGAGGCCGACCATGACGAGTGTCCCGACCACGGCGGGCGCCACGCCGCCCCCAGGAAAGCCGGCGGGCATGGGCGACTGGGTGAGCAGCGGCACGTTCAGCGCCGGCAGGCCCTGGATCAGCACGTAGGCGAAGACCAGGACGAGCGGGACCACCGCCACGACGACGGCCACGGCGAGCAGCGCGCCCATCACCCGGTCGGTCGCCCGGCGCCGCCGAATGTTCCGGCCGGGGATCCGCAGCGGGTCGACGGTCGCGCTCATCGGCGCTTCCCGCACACGCCAGCAGGGCTCATCCCGCGCGTCCCGGCAGGCTGGCTGCTCATGCGAGGAGGCTGCGCGAGGTCGCGCTGTACGCGACCCGCCAGACGAGCAGCCGCGCGACCGCGTTGATGAAGAGCGTGATGATCAGCAGGAGCAGCCCGATCTCGATCAACGAGCTGCGGTATAGATCGGTGGTCGCCTCGGTGAACTCGTTGGCGATGACGCTCGCCATCGTGTAGCCCTGGGCAAACAGCGATGGCGAGATCGTGGGGGCGTTGCCGATCACCATCGTCACCGCCATCGTCTCACCTACGCCGCGCGCCAGGCCGAGGATCCCCGCGCCGAGGATCCCACTGCGGGCGTAGGGCAGCACGCCGACGCGGATCATCTCCCAGCGGGTGGCCCCGATGGCCAGCGCCGCCTCGCGCTGGGAGTCCGGCACCGCGGCGATCACGTCGCGGGAGACCGCCGCGACCGTGGGCAGGACCATGATGGTCAACACCACGATGGCGGCCATGTTGCCGATCCCGATCGGGTTGCCGCTGAAGAAGGGGAGCGCGCCGAGTCGGTCGTGGAGTGGCGCCTCCACGTACGCGCGGAGCCAGGGCGCGAGCACGAAGATGCCCCACAGGCCGTAGACCACGCTCGGGATCGCCGCCAGCATCTCGACCATGAACCCGATCGGGCGAGCCAGCCAGCCGGGCGCGAGCTCTACGAGGAAGAGCGCCACACCGACGCCGATCAGCGTGGCCAGCACCAGGGCGCTGGTCGCGGTCAGGATCGTCCCGTAGATGAAGGGCAGCGCCCCGAAGACGCTGTGCACCGGGTCCCAGGTGGTGCCCCACAGGAAGGCCACGCCGTTGTGGGCGATCCCGAGGAGCGACTCCTTCGCGATCACCAGCACGAGGCCGGCGATCACCGCGAGCACCGTCAGCGAGGCCAGGACGACCAGGCCTCGGAAGAGGCTCTCGCCGTGTCGCGGGCGATGCTCGGCGAGCAGCGTCCGGACACGGCGAGCCTCGGCGGGCAAGGCCGTCACGTGAGGTCCTGCCACGGGCGAACGTTCATGCAGTGACGGATGATGGCACAGCGGCTGGCCTCACGGCAGGACCGGCTGTCCGCCCACCGTGACGCTCTTGAGTGCAGCCTCGACTTTGGTCACCAGGTCAGGGGCCATCGCCGAGTAGTCGACCTGCGCAGCGTAGGTCTGTCCGTTGTGGATCGCCCACCAGAGGAAGTCGACCATCGCCTTCACCTCAGTGGCCTTGCTCGCGGGGTAGTCCTTGTAGAGGAGCACCCACGTGCTGGCCCCGATCGGGTAGGCGTTGGGGTGCGAGGCGGGCGGGTTCACCACCAGGAAGCGCAGGTCGGCTGGGGCGTTGGCGACGGCCGCCGCAACCGCGTCGGTGGTGGAGGCGAGGGTGGGCTTCACGAAGGTTCCGGCGGCGTTCTTCACGAGCCCCACGGGCAGCTTGTTCTGCAGCGCGTACGAGAGCTCGACGTACCCGATCGCGCCGGGTGTCTGCTGGACCAGCGCCGTCACACCGGCACTGCCCTTGCCGCCCGCGCCGACTGGCCAGTTGACCGACAGTCCGGCCCCCACCTGGCTCTTCCAGGCCGCGCTCGTGTCGGCCAGAAAGCTCGTGAAGTTCATGGTCGTGCCCGAACCGTCGCTGCGGTGCACCACGGTGATGGGGAGGTCGGGCAGCGTCACGCCGGAGTTGTCAGCCGCGAGGGCCGGATCGTTCCACTTCGTGATCTTGCCGAGGTAGATGCCGGCGATGGTGTCCGGGCTGAAGCGCACCTCCCCGGTGAAGCCGGGCAGGTTGTAGGTCATGGCGGCCGCCCAGTGGATCATCGGGATGTTAAGCACCGGCACGCCGATCTGCTGTTCTTGTTGGTCGCTCAGGTAGATGTCGGAGGCGCCGAAGTCCACGGTCTTTGCCTGGAACTGGGCGATCCCGCCACCCGACCCGATCGCCTGGTAGTTCACCGCGACGCCGGGCGCAACCTGCTGCTGGTAGATCTCCGCCACGGCGCTGAGCCACGGGTAGATCGCGGTGGAGCCGGCGCCGGTCACCTGGGCCTTGTCGTCCTTGCCGATCGTGGTGGACGGCGAGACGTTGCTGTAGTCGGTGGTGGTCGCCGCACTGCTGCCAGCGCCAGCCGCACCGCCGGCGGTGGCCCCTGCGCCGCCCGAGGCCCCAGCCGCGGGCGCCTGGGTAGCGGCGGCGGAACATGCACCGAAGCCGAGCGCGGCCACCAGTGCCAGAGCGCCCCAGCGGGCGCGGATCTGTGTCGACACTCCGTTCCTCCTCGAGGCCGCTCTCGCCCTGGCCGGGTCACGTGGCGCTGCGCGCCGACACCCGAACCGGTAGCGTGAGCCGACCGGTGGTCCTGATCGATACGCCGGCACTGTCGCGCGGATCGGTGAATCGCCCGTGCGGCCGGTGTAAGGCGACGGTAAATTCGCGGTTCGAGCCACGCGGGCCTGGGCCATCGATGGCCGATGGCTCCCCCGCACCGCGCCCCGCCTCCTGATCTGCGACCATCCGCGGCGGGAGGTGGGGATGCCGCATACACAGGCCGTCGAGATGGGGCGCACGGAACGGCGGACCAGGGGCGTAGGACGGATCAGGAGCGCCGGAGCGGCCGTCGCAGTCGGCAGCACCAGTGTCCACTTCACCGCTGCCGCGGTCACCGCCCGCGGGCTACGGCGCGTGGCCGACGAGAGCGTCCTGCTCGAGCTCGGGTCGGCGATGGACGTCCACGGCGACATTCCCGCGCCGACGGTCGCCGAGCTGATCGCGACGCTGCAGCGTTTCGCGACCCTGGCCGCCGAGCTGGGGGTCGGCGACGTCACGTTCGTGGGGACCGAGCCGCTGCGCCGGGCGGCGAATGGGCACGCGGTGGCCGCAGCCGTTCGCGCGGCGACCGGTCGGCCGCTGCACCTGCTCACGCACGAGGAGGAGGCGCTCCTCTCACTCTACGGGGTGCTGCGCGGCCGCCTGCCGGCGGTCGACACGCTCGTGGTGGACATCGGCGGCGGCTCGTCCGAGTACGTCCTGGCGCGTCGAGAAGGACCGCCGGCGATCCACGTCGTGCGCACCGGTGCGGCGCGGCTGACGGAGGCCGCCGTCCACCACGATCCGCCGACTCGCGACGAGTTCGACGCGCTGCGGGCCGAGGCGCGCCGTCGACTCGCCGCGGCCGCCGAGATGCACCCTCGGCGGGCGATCCTGGTCGGCGGAACGGCCACGAACCTGCTGCGCGTGGTGGCCGATGGGCGCGCACTTCGGACGCTGAGCCGCCGCCGGCTGGCGCTCGCGGTCGGTGCGCTGGAGCGGGAGTCGGCCGCCGCGCTGGCACAGCGGTGCGCGCTCCGGCCGCAGCGGGCCCGCATCCTGGCGGGGGGCGCGGCGCTCGTCGAGGCGTTTCTCGAGCGGTACGGGCTCTCGTCCGCGGCGGTCTCACAGGCGAGCATCCGCGAGGGGACGATCCTGGCGGTCGCACGAGCCGGCGATGCGTGGCGCGAGCGGCTGCCGGGGCTGGTCGCCGGCGGCTGAGACGACCCTGCCGGGTGCCCCGTCCAACCGTCGCTCCGGATCTGTGCGCCGTGCGGCGCGCTACCATCGGGTCACCATGGCCCGCACCCTGCTCGTCGTCGACGACGAAGCGATCCTGCGTGAGACCCTCGAGTACAACCTCGTGCGGGACGGGTACCGCGTGGTCACGGCGGCCGATGGCCGCGAGGCCCTGGCTCGCTTCGCCGCCGAACGCCCCGACCTGGTCGTGCTCGACATCATGCTCCCTGAGATCTCCGGGCTCGACGTGTGCCGCGCCATCCGCCGCGAGTCGGACGTGCCGATCCTGATGCTCACCGCGAAGGATTCGGAGATCGACAAGGTGGTGGGGCTGGAGCTCGGCGCGGACGACTATCTGACCAAGCCGTTCAGCCTCCGCGAGTTGCTCGCCCGCATCCGCGCGCTCCTGCGCCGGACCGAGGCTCGCCGTGCCGCGGACCAGGCAGAAGGACCGGG
>JAKAMV010000018.1:23444-32367 GCA_021812735.1 Chloroflexota bacterium
GTCGAGCGGGCGGTCGGCAGCGGAGGTGGCCGCTGCGCGCGCCGACACGTCGTCCGAGGCACCGCCGGTGTCCGAGCTCTCGACCGGCCAACAGGAGCTCGACGACGTCGTGGTCGACATGGCCGGGCACCGCGTCCTGCGCGAGGGCGTCGAACTGCCCGTCACGGCGAAGGCGTTCGACCTGCTGGCCTTTCTGATGCGTCACCCCGGACAGGTGTTCACGCGGGAACAGCTGCTCGACCGCGTCTGGGGGTACGAGTACGCGGGGGAGACGCGGACCGTCGACGTGCACATCCACCAGCTGCGCAGCCTGATCGAGGCGGACTCGTCGGAGCCGCGCTTCCTGCACACGGTGCGTGGCGTCGGCTACGTGTTCCGCCGACCGAACCAATGAGGCCGCCACGGGCGCGCGGGGCACCGCGCCGATGAACCTCGACTGTCGATGAGCGCCGAGCTGGTCGCGCTCGGGGTCGCCGGCATCCTACTCGGCCTTGCCGCCGGCTTTGCCATCAGTCGGGAGGTCACCGTCGAGCGAGTCCGCCAGATCGTCGGTGGCGGGTCTGGTGAACCGCTCGAATCGGCCGTGCGGGACCTGCTCGAACGGAGCAGTCAGGCAGAATGGCGCGCGAGGCTCGAGAGCCAGGATCTGGCGCACCTCACCGAGTTGGTCGGGACGGGCATCATCCGCCTCGACGACGACCTGCGGGTGACGGCCGCCAACCGGGCGGCGCACCTGTACCTGGACGTGGCGCCGGGAGCGCTGCTCGGCCGGCGGGTGGCGGACCGGCCCGGCGTGCGACCAGACGATGTATCAGAGGAAGCCGCCCTTGGGCTCGGGGACGTGCGCCTCGATGCGGTGACGCGCACGGCCTGGCGGAACGGCAGCGCGGCCGACGAGATCGCCGTGGGCGGTCCGGAGGGGCGCACGCTCTCGATCCGCGCCCGTCGCTCCCCCAGCGAGGGAGTCTGGGTCGTACTCGAGGATCTCTCCGAACTGCGACGCCTGCAGCGGATCCGGACGGAGTTCATCGACAACCTCTCGCACGAACTCCGCACGCCGCTCACCACGGTGCGGCTGCTGACCGAGACCCTCGCGCGAGACCTCGAGGAGATAGAGGTGCCGGAGCGGGTGGTCGAGATCGTGCAGAAGATCGACGTCGAGACGGGGCACCTGGTCCAGATGGCCACCGAGCTGCTCGACCTCGCGAAGATCGAGCAGGCCGGCAAGCCGCAGCTCTACATCGACGACGTCGATCTGGCGCCGATCGTGACCAGTGTGCTGGACCGGCTCGCGCTCTTCGCCGAGCGGCAGGGCGTGCGCCTGCGGGCCGAAATCGATCCGGCCACGCCGCCGGTGCTGGGTGACGCGGAACGGCTAGGGCAGTTGCTGATCAACCTGGTGCACAACGCGATCAAGTTCTCGCCGTCTGGCGGCGACGTGATCGTCCGGGCGCGACCGCAGCCTGCGCCGGCGGCGTCCGCATCGACGAGATCTGCGTTCGTCGTCTTGGAGGTCGAGGATCACGGCGTGGGGATCCCGGAGGCAGACCTGCCGCGCGTCTTCGAGCGTTTCTACAAGGTCGACAAGGCACGCGTGCGCGGGGGCGGCGGCACGGGGCTTGGGCTCGCGATCGTCCGGCACATCGCGGAGGACCACGGCGGCCAAGTCGCGGTGGAGAGCGTCGAGGGGATGGGCTCGACGTTCCGGGTCACGCTGCCGGGTGCGCCGCCGGTGCCGACGGTCGGTCGCCGCACAGGCAACTGAGGCCCGGCAGGCCGCGACCGATCACTCGAGCCGGACCCCCTGCAGCAGCGCGGCGATCTCCCGCGCGTTCGTCGCGCCGTAGTTCGCAAAGCAGTTGTTCATCAGCACGTGCATCTCGCGGGCGGCCGTCGCCGCCTCGATGATGCGCGGCACCCACTCGCCGAGTTCTGCGCGGTCGTAGAGATAGCGGTAGCGCTCCGCGGTTGGGATCCCCGTCGCCTCCCACGTCTCGGCTCGTCGGCCGTGAAACCGCACGATCGCGAGCTGCGGCGAGGTGGTGGCGACGACCGGTGGCATGCTGCTGCGCAGCCCCTGCGGCTCATCGACCATCACGAATGGCATGCCGTGGTCGGCCAGGAACTGCAACGTCCGCTCGGCGTTCCGCTCGTCGAGCCAGGCCGCGTTGCGGAACTCGACGGCACAGGTGAGCCCGGCCAGCCGCTCGCGGGCCTCGACGATCGCGTCGCGATCCCGCGCCGACGGCACCACCCAACGCGGGTACTGCAGCAGCACGGATCCGAGCCTGCCAGACGCTTGCAACGGTTCGATCCCGGCGATGAAGAGGCGCCAGATCTCGTCGCGCAGCTCCGGCGGCAGGTCGCTCGCGTAGAGGCGCGGTTTGGCGGCGAGCTCGGCGGGCAGGGCGTCGCGGATCTGGCGTGGCAGGCGCCGCGTCTCGCTGGGCTGGCCGGTCATCAGTGCGTGCGCCTTCACGTCGAAGGTGAAGTCGGGCGGCGTCCGGCGCACCCAGAGCCTCGCCGTCGCCGGTACCGGCAGCGCGTAGTAGGTGGCGTCGACTTCCACCAACGGGAAGCTGCGGGCGTAGTAGATGAGGCGCGCTTCGGCGGTCTCGGCGTCGGGCGGGTAGAAGACGCCGGGGGCGGTCATGGTGGGGTCGGTCCACGAGGCGGTCCCGATCCGGATCTCCCCTCCCGACGGGGCCGCGATCGGAAGTGCGGCGGCGTCTTCGAGGGCGCGGGCCCGCCGTGCGGCTTCGGCCGGGCCTGGATCGTGTGGACCGCCGTACGGCATCGACCGCTCGGGCTCGCAGCTCGTGCCCGTCATCGCCGTCGCCTGCCCCGCCCCTCGCCCGCGCCGATCGCGCTCACGCGTCGCCCGGTGGTTCGGCAGGAAGCGCGAAGACGAACGCCGCCCCGTCGCCGGGATGCTCGACCCAGATCGAGCCCCCCATCGCCTGGACGAGGCCGCGGGCCACGCTCAGTCCGAGACCCGTGCCGCCGGTCGGACCGCCCGTGGTGAAGCGCTCGAAGATCCGATTGCGTATGGCTTCCGAGATGCCGGGCCCGTGGTCGCGGACGGTGACCACGAGGCGAGCTCCGGTGGGCCGCACGCGATCGTGCGGGGTGCCGTCCACGCTCGACGCGATCGGTTCGCCACCGGCCCCAGCGCCGCGGTCGTCGGCCCCAGCGCCGCGGTCGTGGCCACCGCCGACCCCAGCGCCCAGTTCGGTCGCCCGCTCCTCGCGGATCGCGACCTCGACCGGTGCGCCGCCCCCGTGCTTGACCGCGTTGTCGAGCAGCGCCCAGACGACCTGGTCGAGCCAGTCCCGATCGGCCACCGCCAGCCATCCCGCCGCATCGTCCCGGAGCGTGAACGGCACCTCATCGTGCCCGAGGCTTTCCCACGCCCGACGGACCAACGGGGCCAGCGCCACGATCTCTTCCTGCGGTCGCAGCGTGCCGGCCTCCAGACGCGACACCGTCAGCAGTTGCGCGACCAGCCGCGAGAGCCGATCCGCCTGCTCGATGATGATGCGCAGCCCCGGATCGTGGTTGTGTGTCGCCAGTCGCTCGGCGAAGGCGCGGATGCTGGTCAGCGGTGTCTGCAGATTGTGGCTCACACCGCGCAGGAACTCGCTCTTCAGCTCCGAGAGCGAGTTCGCCGCCGCGTAGAGCTCGGCGTTCCGCACCGCGGCCGCGAGCTGGTTGCCGAACAAGGCGAGCAGGTCGGTGTCCGCGGGGCCCCAGTCGCGTGTCGGGGGCACGACCGCGCGCAGCCAGCCCACCTCGTCGTCGCCGAGGCGCAGCGGCGCTACCACGATCCACGCCTCGCCGGGGACCCGTTCGCCCGGTTCCGGCGCGTTCCGGCGCCCCTCGCTAGCCAGCACGATCTCGGCCGAGCGGAACCCGAAGGCGGTGGTCGCGGCACGTTCGGCCGTCGCAAGGAGCGGTGCGATCCCGTCGCGCGGTGACAAGGCGGCCAGCGCCTCCAGCACCTGGTGCAGCGACTCGTTCCGGGCCGCGAGCGCCGCCGCGAGCCGATTGTGGCTCTCGGCCAGGCGCCCGAGCTCGTCGTCCGCCGGCGCCACGATGCGGGCCGACAGATCGCCTGCCTGCAGTCGGTCGAGCGTGACCGTCAGTTCGCGCATCGGATGGATCAGCACACGAGCCAGGGCGAAGCTGAGGAAGACGCCCCAGAGCACGGTCATCGTCAGGGCGACCGCCAGGACCACGCCCACATCGGGCGAGCCCGCGAGCGGCTGGGCCAGGGCGAGGTAGCCGATCAGCTGGCCGGCAGCGCCCTGCAACGGTACGACCGCGACGATGCGGCTGCCGGTCTGCATGGCGACCCCGTCGCTCGCCGACGAGGGGAATGGCGGCAGGGTGGCGATCGCGGCGTCCCCGGACTGGGATCGCGCGACGCCGTCCAGGTCGAAGATCGTGACGCTTCCACCGGTGAGCGCCGCGAGGCGTCCGGCCGCGGACGCGTCGGGGAGCTGCTGACGCGGCAGCCCGGCGGCCGCGAGCTGCGCCAGGCGGAGCGTGGCCGACTGTTGCTGTTGGGCCGCGCCGGAGGTGGCGAGCTGGACGGCCACCACGCCGAAGACGAGGACGGGGAGCAGCGCGACCGTCGCGAGCGCGAGGAAGAGTCGGGACCGGAGGGGTAACCGGCTCACGGTGTGGCGAGCATATCAGCTGGCGAACACGGGGAGCGTGTGGCGGCTCGGCTCGTGGGGGCAGCTGATGGAAGGCCGCATTACCGACGCGCCGAGACGCGGTGATCGGCATGCAGCGCACATCGCTGCCCTCCACGTGCGTCACCACCGGTCTGCCCCCTGGTGGGCCGCTCTTGCCTTCCACCGGGTGGTGCGCGTCGGCGAACAGGCCGGCCGCAGCTACCGGCGATCCCGTGGAGGGTGCGTCAGATGGCTCCGCTCCCGGCGTTACACGGCTCAGGTCGACGGCCATTCCGGTCGCACGCACACGACGGTCGCGGGCACGAGCCGCGGGACGCGCGTAACCGATCACACGCTGATCGAGAGGGAGCACCCTCACGCAGGGCCCAAAGCGCCGCCCCTCTCCACCGAATGCGCTGTCGCTGGTGCGGGTGGGCGCCCCCTCCCGCGCCACACGCTCAGTGGATGAGCTGGACCCCCACGATGCTCGTCACTGTGGACCCACCGCCAGATGGCGGGCGCACCACGGTGGTCCCGGTCACGTACTTGACGAACCGCCCTGCGAGACAGGAGGTGCCGCCGTTTCCACCGTTCGCGCAGATCGCTTGGTTGTTCCCCTGGATGTAGGCCCCGTACTGATAGGTGGCCCCGCAGAAGTCATTGGCACCGCCGCAGAGCTGGAACGCCGCGAATTGGGCAACGTGATACCACTGCTGTTGCCCATTGCCGCTCAGGTGGCCGCTCGGGCAGTCGTTCAGACCGTTCCCGGTCGGCTGTGCATCGCAGGTGTTGTCGAACATCGGGATCAGCACGATCTGCCCGTCGTACGCGCGCAGCGCCGTCTCGACGTCTCCGCTGTTGATGTTCCCGGTTTGCGAGATGTACTGCCATGACGGGACGGGGATGGGAGGGTTGTTGGGTGTCTCGATCGATTGGACCAGCTCCTGGGTTCCGCCGGCCGGCGGGGTCCAGTCCACCCACCCAACGTTGCCGGGGCCGTTTTGGCAGAGCGGCACGGTGAGGACCGTGTTCAGCGGCCACGGCTGACCGGTCGGCGGCCAGATGACCTGGTTGTTCGAGCTGCACTGGAGGAGGAAGACTGGCAGCATCATCGGGAGCAGCGCGCAGCCGGATATGGCATCGCACTCTGCCTGGAGGAAGCCCGACACCGCCGTGGCGGTCGCAGACGCGGACATCGTCGAAATCCCGACCGCAGCCGCGAGGTAGGTGTGAAATTGGCGGGCGCCGCTGACGAGGACGCCGCTCGGCGGGCCAGGGGTGGCCGAAGGGCAGGCGGTGGGCCAGTTGGCGTTGGTCGGGGGCATCTGGCCACTGCCGACCTGCGCGGCCGTGCTGGTATCTGCGGCGGCCGCGCCGGTTGGGGTGAGCAGGGTGCCGCAGACATCCGTGTAGTAACCGGGCGGTGTGGGGATCCCGTTCTGGGCGGCCATCTGGGCCATGGCGGTGGCCGTCGCGGCATCCCAGCCGGCAGCCGGCGCGGTTTGGCCCGCCCACATCTGGGCGAGCGTGACGGCGCCGGCCTCCGCGACGGCGTCGGTGGCGTTTTGCACGATGCGCTGTTGGGCCCAGGCGTTCCCGCCATCGACCACCAGGGCGGTCAGCGCCAACACTGCTGCGATGCCGCCGACCAGCAGCGGCAACGCCTGGCCGCCTTGTCTGCCATGGCGCGCGTTGGATCTCCGGAACGTCGACATTCCCGAACCTCCCCGCTCGATGCTCATGGGTAGGTCGACTCGATCGGCTCGACGCTCGTCGAGCTCATCTGGATCGGGCCGAGCAAGCTCGCCACGCCCGGTGTCAGCGGGGTGAAGGTGTACGAGACCGTCACTTCGGCCAGACACCCGATGCTCACTGGGGCGCAGGTCGCCGATTGGTCGGGGGTGACGAAGCGGACCTGGATCGTGGCCGGGTCGATCCCGAGCGAGACCGCTTGGTCGGCGGCGCACCGTTGGATCGATTGCGTGACCGGGCAGTCGTTAGGGCTCGTGATGGTTTGGTTGACAATGGCGACGCGGGCGCCGGTGCGAGCCGCGTTCGCGATCGTGTTGTAGGCGTACACCGCACGCCCCAAGTCGAAGAGGCCAAGCAAGAGGTAGACGACCACGGGGAAGACCAGCGCGAATTCGACCAACGCTTGGCCGGCGGATCGACCCGCCGAGCGCGCCGCGCGGGGCGTCCGGATGAACCGACCCGGAGGCAGCGGTGTCAAGGGTCCTGCCTCACTGGTGCTTGTCATAGACGGTGATCCCGGAGTTGCAGGCCACGCTCGACCCAGCGGCGATCGACTGGCCATTGATGACGTACTCGGGAGGTCGCACGGGGCTGAAGATGACGGTCGTGGTGAAGCCGGCCGCGGTCCACGTTGCCTGGGCATTGACGGTGTTCGTACCGGTGAACTTCGGCACCGTGCACATGGGCGTGGGCGTGGGACTCGGGCTCGTGCTCGGCGTCGGGGTTGGGGTCGCGGTGGGTGCGGGGGTGGGAGATGGGGTCGGGGACGGGATACTCGAGGCGGCCGGGACGCCGGCGACCATCCCGGTGCGGATCGGGAAGACGGCCGAGGCCGACACGGTCAGTGGGTTGCCCACGATGCCGCCGGCGAGTGGCGTGATCAGCTGGAAGGAGCAGCTCAGCTGGACCCTGGCGGGCGCTCCCAGTGTGTCACCGGCGGGGAAGGTCGGGGTGGGGAGCGGGCTCGGGAGGGTGCAGTCGATCGCTCCCGCGTCGTCCTGCACGAGCGACTGGTAGGCGGCCTGTTGTGACGTGTTCCCGGACGCCCACGCGTCGGGGTGCTGTGCCGCGTAGTTGGCCGCGATGCGCGCCATGTTGTTGAGCTGCACCCAGCCGAGAAAGACACGGCCGAAGTCCAGCGCGAGCACGAGTGTGAGCAAGAGGAAGGGGAGCATCAACGCGAACTCAGCAAGACTTTGGCCGAGGTCGCCGTTCCGAGCGCTGAGGTTGATGACGCCCGATCGCGTGCGCATGCACTCACGATGCGGCGTCGACCTTACGGAACACCTTGCGCTCATATGGCACGATGGTCTAGTTCCCGGTGGGACGTTGGTACCCCTCCGGCGCTCGACCGGCCACCGAGACGGCCGTCGTCGCGCTGGCTGGCCGGAATGCGGGACGCCGGCCGGCCAGTCGCCGAGGCGAGCTCCCTGACGCGCTGCCTCTCTGGAACGGTGGGCGGCTCTTTCGCGGACCGCGGTGGCTACTTCACGAGACCCAGGAAATACGAGGCTGACCCGGGTGTTGGCGGGCCCCCGTATCCCGCTGGCACACTCGGGAGTGTGTAGAACGCGACGAACCGCCCCGTGATCTGGTCGACAGCGGGCTGGTCGAAACCGGTCAGCACGAACGCCGCGAGCGCGGTGATGCAGTACTGGCCCCAGCTCCCCTGAGGCGCGGTCACACAGTTCTGATTTGGCGCGGACAGCGGCCCCTTTGCCCAGAGCGGGATGTAGACGACCGTCCCGCTCGTGACCCACTGTTGGAGGCACGCGCGTACGGCTTTTCCGTTCTTCTGCCCCGGGTCACCGGTGACGAGAGCCGGGAAGGCGAGATAGGGGTTGTTGGGGGTGCAGAGGCTCGTTGCGAGGTTTGGCTCGCTGGGCGGGCCAGACCAGGAGAGCCAACCGAAATTTCCAGGGCCGTTCATGCTGCCGTCCGTCAGGTTCACTAGCTGCCCGGGCGTGTAGTTGTGCGGCGGATTTGCGGCAATGGGGAGGACTTGGCCGGGCGGCAATCCCTGCACGCTGGCGGTCAGCGCCGTGGCAGTAGCCCCGATCGACCAGTGCGTCTGATTGACTGGCGGAAGGTTCAGGAAGAACGTCGGGGGTTGCTTGGCCGTCGTGACCTGGACGCCTTGCGCGCCGCCGGGGATGCCACCGCTGTTGGTGACCGGCGCGATGGGAGCAAGCGTGTTGTCCACGTACGCTGCGGACCAGCCCGTGCACGCGTTGCCGGTTGCTGTGCAGTTTTCCTGCACGGACGTCGCGATCTGGCTGTACACGTCGGCCCCGGTTAGCCCTGGGTTCGAGACGTAGAAGTCCGCGATGACCTTGGTCCCTGCCAGCGCCGCCAGGTCGGCCGCATTCTGGGCGTCTCGCCGGTTGACGAAGGCATAGCCGGTGTCCACGGCAAGCCCGGCGAACAAGAGCAGGCCGACCAGCACGATGGCGAAGAAGGGCATCGCCTGGCCCGCTTGGGTCCGCGCG
>JAKAMV010000535.1 GCA_021812735.1 Chloroflexota bacterium
CCGCTGCAAGGACATCCGATCCTCCTTCGGCTCCGTACCGGTCCGCCCCAGTCCACCGGTCGTGCCCCGGCTTCTCATGCCGGCACCCGCTGGCTGTCAGATATCGATTTCAGCCCAGCGGTGGGACACTCTAGACAAGCGGGACACACGCTGTCAAGATGCGTTCCGTCCGAGCGTGAATCGTCCTGCGCGCCCGGGAAACCATAACGAGGTCGCTATGAGAAATCCATTTCATGACTAGCCCCTCGGGCCGTCTCCGGATCGGCGACGTCGCCCGGCTGGCCGGCGTTTCGCCGGCGACCGTCTCGCGGGTATTGACCGGATCGCAGCCCGTTGGCGAGGACGCCCGCCAGCGCGTGCTCGCCGTCGTGTCGCGGTTCGACTATCAACCCAACCGGCTGGCCAAGAACCTGCGCCAGGGCCGGGCCGAGATGGTCGGCGTGGTCGTGTCCGACATCGAGAACCCGCACTTCGCCACCATGGTGCGGGCGATCGAGGATGCGCTCTACGAGCGGGGCAAGCGCGTCCTGCTCTGCAACGCCAGCGAGGACGCGGCCAAGCAGGCCTCGTACCTCGACGTCATGGCTGCCGAGCGGGTGCTCGGCGTCCTGATCTCGCCGTCAGACCCCGATGGGCCCGAGATCGGACGCCTGATCGACCTGGGGATCCCCGTGGTCGCGTTCGACCGCCACGTGAGCGACCCGCGCGCGGACGCGGTCACGGCCGACAACGTCCAGGCCGCCCGGACGGCCTGCCGCCTGCTGATCGAGGCCGGACACCGGCGGATCGGCTTCGTCGCAGGACGCCCCGACGTCCAGACGGGCGATGACCGCCTGGCCGGGTACCGGATGGAGATGGCCGCGAGCGGGCTCGAGGGGCGCGCCGTCGCGGGGGGGTTCACCGTGGAAGGTGGGCACTCGGCGACGGAGCGGCTCCTCGACGAGGAGCCGCGCATCACGGCGCTCATCGTGAGCAACAACCAGATGACCCTGGGCGCACTCCAGGTCCTGCGGGAGCGCGGCCTGGCGATCCCCGGCGACGTTGCACTGGTCGCATTCGACGATCCGGCGTGGGCGAACCTCCTGGACCCTCCGCTCACGACGCTCGCCCAGCCGCTGCGACAGATGGCCGCCGCCGCCGTGGATCTCCTGTTCGAGCGCATGTCGGACGGCCGGTCTCAGCCGGTCCGACCCATCTACCAGTTCGAGCTGCGGGTCCGCGAGTCGTGCGGCACCGCAACGCACTGACAAGGGAGGGCAAACGTGGCACGCATCGGTCTGCTGAGCTTCTCGGATGGGCGCGATTTTGTGAATCGCGATCTCGGGACGTTCATCGCGGCCGTTGAGGCGCGGATCGAGAACCGGCTGGCGTCGGCGGGCCACGAGGTCCTCCGGGCGCAGGCGATCGTCGATCGGAACGACGTGGCCGTCAGGGAGGCCCGGCGGATGGCCGCGGAGCGACCGGACACCACGATCTTCAACATTCCCGTCTGGGCCTTTCCGCACTTCTCGATGCTCGCCGCCGCAGAGACACCCGGTCCGCTGCTCCTCTTCTCGAACGTCTCGCCGGAATACCCGGGCATGGTGGGCATGCTCGCGGCCGCGGGCGCGCTCGACCAGATCGGGCGGGCCTACGGCCGCGCCTGGGGCGACATCGACGACGACCACGTCGCCGAGTCGGTGCTGCGGTGGGTGGCCGCCGGCGGAGCGCTCTCCTCGCTGCGGGGCAAGACCTTCGGGAGGATCGGCGGCCGCCCGATGGGCATGTACACGGCCGTCGCGAGTCCCGTGGACTGGATCTCGAAGTTCGGCATCGACATCGAGGAGATCGACCAGTGGGAGCTGGTGCGGCGCGCCGCCGAGGTCGACCCGGCGCGCGCCCGGGCCGGCCGCGAGTGGCTGGAGCGCCACGCCGCCGGGGTCCACTACGACGGCAGGCAGCTCACCCCGGAGCTGCTGGAGCGCCAGGTCCGCTCCTACCACGCGATGCGCGAGCTGATCGACGAGTGGCACCTGGACTTCTCCGGCATCAAGGGCCAGCCCGAGCTCACCACCCACTTCGCCACCATGGACGTCACCGAGGCGTTCCTCAACGACCCCTACGACTGGGAGGGTCCGAAGCCGGTCCACGTGTGCGCCACGGAGGCCGACATGGACGGTGCCCTCACGATGCGGATCCTGACGTCGCTGAGCTCCACGCCCGCGCTGTTCGCCGACCTGCGCCACTACGACCGGGCGCACGAGATCTGGGACCTCTGCAATTCCGGCCAGCACGCGACGTGGTTCGCCGCCCGGTCCGACGATCCGGCCGAGAACATGCGCCACGTCCACCTGTACCCGGAGGGTTTCTACTTCCCCGCCGGGGGCGCCTCCATCCAGCACCTCGCCGCGCCGGGCCCGCTCACGCTCGCTCGGCTGAGCCGGCTCTCCGGGCGCTACCGGATGCAGGTGCTGCGCGGCGACGCCGTGCAGTTCGACCCCGAGACGAACGAGCAGCTGATGCGGCAGTCGACGTATGAGTGGCCGCACGCGTTCGTGCGCTTCCACGCCGATCCCGACGAGGTCCTCTCGCGGTACGGCGCGAACCACATTCACGCCGTCCCCGGTGATCAGGTTGCCGCCCTGCGCGCCTTCTGCCACCTGGCGGATATCGACTACGACGGATTCGGGGACGCCCGGTGACGGACCTCGTCCTGGGCCTCGACATCGGGACCTCATCGTCCAAGGCGTGCCTGGCCGACGCTGACGGGCGCATCGTCCACCTGGCCGAACGGCCGCACGCGACCTCCATGCCCCGCCCGGGCTGGTTCGAGCACGATGCGGAGTCCGTCTGGTGGACGGACGCGGTCGAGCTCATCCGCGAGTCGGTAGCCCACGCTGACGTGCCGCCCTCCGCGGTCTGCATCAGCGGGATCGGCCCGTGCCTGCTGCCGACGACCGGCGATGGCGAGCCGCTGCGGCCGGCGATCCTCTACGGGATCGACACGCGGGCGAGCGCCGAGATCGCCGAGATCGACCGCTGGCTGGGCGCGGAGCGGATCCTGGCGCGCGGCGGTTCCCCGCTCACGTCGCAGGCGATCGGCCCCAAGCTGCTGTGGTTGCGGCGGCACGAACCCGAGGTGTGGGATCGCTGCCGGCGCTTCTCCATGGCGAGCTCGTTCCTGGTGCACCGGCTGACCGGCGAGTACGTCCTCGACCATCACTCCGCCAGCCAGTGCGATCCGCTCTACGACCTGGCCGGGGAGTCGTGGGCCACCGACTGGGCCGACGAGATCGCGCCCGGGCTGGAACTGCCGCGGCTGCTCTGGCCGGGTGACCAGGCGGGCCGCGTCACCGCCGAGGGCGCCGCCCGGACGGGCCTCGCGGAGGGGACGCCGGTCATGGCCGGCACCATCGATGCGTGGGCCGAGGCCGCCAGCGTCGGGGTGGCCGAACCGGGCGACCTCATGCTGATGTACGGCACCACGATGTTCCTCGTGCAGGTGGTCGGGGAATCACGGCCCGACGGCCGGCTGTGGACCACGCGCGGCATCCGGCCGGGGACGCTGACCCTGGCGGCCGGCATGGCCACCTCGGGCGCGCTGACCGCGTGGTTCAGGGATCTCACCGGTGCCTCCTACGAGCAGCTGCTCGCCGATGCGGCGGCCACGCACCCCGGGGCCGACGGGGTCGTGATCCTGCCGTACTTCGCGGGCGAGCGGACCCCGCTCTTCGACGTTGCCGCCCGCGGCGCGGTGCTCGGCCTGACGCTCCACCACGGCCGGGGTCACCTGTACCGTGCGCTGCTGGAGGCGACCGCGTTCGGCGTGCGGCACAACCTCGAGGCGATGTCGGAGAGCGCCGGCCCCCCCACGCGTGTTGCGGCGGTGGGGGGCGGCACGAAGGGCGAGCTCTGGCTGCAGATCGTCTCGGACGTCACCGGCCTTCCCCAGGAGCTGCGCACGTACACGGTGGGGGCCAGCTACGGCGACGCGTGGCTTGCGGCGACGGGCTGCGGGCTGGCGGGTCCGCGGGCGGACTGGAACCCGGTGGCGGCCCGCGTCTCCCCGGACCCGGACGCGGCGGAGCGGTACGCGGAGCTGTACGACGTGTACCGTGAGCTGTACCCGGCCACGAGCGGGCTCGCGCATCGCCTGGCCGCGATCCAGGAATCCTGAGCCGGTGCTGCGCGACTCCGCAGGCGGCACCGGCCGCCAGGCGTCCGCACGCCCCCGGGTCCGGCCCGGGCGGGCGGCGTCCCGTGCGGCCGCCCTCAGGCCGGTCGAGCTCCGCACCGAGGGCCTGGTGGACCCGATCGGGATCTGGACGGCGGAGCCTCGACTCTCGTGGAAGCTGGCGGCCGGGCCAGGAAGGCGCGGGATCCGCCAGGGTGCGTGCCAGGTCGAGGTCACGGCCGCGGCCGTGGGCCCGCTGTGGGACAGCGGGCGGGTGCCCTCGGGTGATCCCTGGCTGACATACGCCGGCCCGTCGCTCGGCTCCCGCCACGGCTGCCGCTGGCGCGTGCGGGTCTGGGACGGCGATGGAGGCGTCTCGGCATGGAGCGAGCCCGCCACGTTCGAGATCGGGCTGCTCCGGGAGGACGACTGGCAGGCGGCGTGGATCGGAGGTGCGCAGCCCGGCGCCGACGCGCGACTGGACTTCCTGGGTGTGTCGCGCATCTGGTTGCCGTCCGACCTCGGCACGATCGCCCGGGGAGCCTTCCGTCACCGGTTCCGGCTGGACACCGACGGGATCGCCGCCGCCCGGCTGCGGGTGGCCGGTGGAGTCGACGGGGCGTGGGTCAACGGCGTCCGCGTGGGCTCGTCGGCGCGCGGTGCCGGCCTGGACGGCGCGTCGGGGGTCGCGCCCGGCGCTGGCCCCGCCGCGGCACCCGACGCCACGCTCGACGTCGACGTCGACGTGGCCGACCTCGTGGCGCCGGGCGACAACGTGCTGGCGCTCGAGGCACGGCCCGGGCCGGGGAGGCGCCCCGGGCTCATCGGCGTGCTCGTCGTGACGGATCGGGACGGAGCGGTGCACCGGATCGGAAGCGACGACGCATGGTCCTGCGCCGGCGAACCACCGGAGGGATGGCAGTCGGCCGATCACGACGACTCGGGGTGGCCGCTCGCCATCGCGGTGGCCCCGTGGGGCGATCCGCCCTGGGGACGCCAGCCGGCCGTCACCCGGCCGGTCAGGCTGCTGCGCCGACGGTTCCGTGTCCCGCCGCGCGTCCGCCGGGCGCGCCTGTATGCCACTGCGCTGGGGGTCTACGAGCTCTATCTGAACGGCGTCCGGGTGTCGGACGAGTGCCTGGCGCCGGGATGGACCGACTACCGGCGGCGGGTCGAGTACCAGGCCTACGACGTGACCGGGCTCCTGGCGGCCGGCGACAACGTGCTGGGGGCGGCGCTGGGCGATGGGTGGTACGCAGGCCACGTGGGGCTGTGGGGCCCAGGCCGCTATGGCCGCGACCCGCTGTTCCTGTGCCAGTTCGAGCTGGAGCTCGATGACGGCACGTGGCAGCTGGTCGTCAGTGACGGCGAGTGGCAGGCTTCCGAGGGCCCGACGCGGTACGCGGACCTGCTCATGGGCCAGACCATCGACTACCGCCATGCCGACCCGGACTGGCACCGGCCAGGCCCGGGCGGCACGTGGGGGGCGGTCCGCGTCAGCGACCTGGACCTCCGCCCGGTCGCCCGCCGTGGACCGCCCGTCCGCGTCATGGCCGAGCTCCGGCCGGTGCGCGTGGAGCGGCGCGCCGACGGCACCGACGTTGTCGACATGGGCCAGAACATGGTGGGCTGGATCCGGCTCGCGGCACGTGGCCCGGCGGGGCAGCGGATGACGGTGCGCTATGCCGAGGCGCTGGACCCGGACGGCGGTCTGTATCGCTCGAATCTGCGCTCGGCGCAGGTCGTCGACGAGTTCATCCTGGGCGGGGAGGGCGAGGAGGTCTTCGAGCCGAGGTTCACCTACCACGGCTTCCGGTACGTCGGGATCGCCGGCTACCCGGGCACCCTTCAGGCCGAGGCGGTCACCGGCTGCGTTGTCCACGCGGACATGCGGGTCACCGGCGGGTTCGAATGCTCCGGCGCGGACCTGAACCGGCTCCAGCAGAACATCGTCTGGAGCCAGCGCGGCAACTTCCTGACCGTGCCCACCGATTGCCCGCAGCGCGACGAGCGCCTCGGCTGGACCGGCGACGCCCAGGTCTTCGGCGCCACGGCGATGTTCAACATGGACGTGCAGCGGTTCTTCGAGAAGTGGCTCGAGGACGTGCTGGACGCGCAACAGCCGGGCGGGGCCATACCGGACGTGGTGCCCGAGATGGCGGAGATCGGCGCCGGGGCCGCGGGATGGGGCGACGCGGTGGTGATCGTGCCCTGGACCATGTACCGCCTCTACGGCGACCGGCGGGCCGCCGAGCGGGCGTTCCCCGCCATCCGCCGCTGGCTGGCGTACGTGGCCGGGACGAGCGACGCCCTGGTCCGCCCGGCGACCGGCTACGGTGACTGGCTCTCCGTGGACGCGGACACACCCAAGGACCTGGTGGGCACGGCCTATCTCGCGTACAGCGCCCGCCTTGCCGCCGAGCTGGCGCGCGCCGTGGGGCTGGAGGACGATGCCGCCGACTGCGAACGCCTGTACGGCGCTGTCCGGGTCGCATTCCGGCGACGCTTCGTGAGGGGCGGCGGGAGGCTGGCCGGCGACACGCAGGCGGCCAGCGTGCTGGCGCTCCACGCAGGGCTCCTCGAGCCGGACGAGATCCAGCCGGCGGCCGAGCGCCTCGTTGCCGACATCCGGAGCCGGGGCTGGCACCTCTCGACCGGGTTCCTCGGCACGCCGTGGCTGCTGCCGGCGCTCGCGGAGCACGGCCGCCTGGACGTGGCGTATCGCCTGCTCCTCCAGGACACCTACCCCTCCTGGCTGTACCAGGTCCGCCAGGGTGCGACCACGATGTGGGAGCGCTGGGACACCTTCACCGACGGGAAGGGTTTCCACACGAACACGACGACGGCCGGGATCTGGACGGACGTGATGAACTCGCTCAACCACTACGCGTACGGGTCGGTCGGCGCGTTCATGTACGAGTCCCTGGGCGGCCTGCGCGCCACCGGTCCCGGCTACGAGACGGTG
>JAKAMV010000536.1 GCA_021812735.1 Chloroflexota bacterium
GCGCTAGCGGCGGCGGGGCGCGGGACGGACCTCGCCTGGGGGCGGGGGTGGGACGCGGCGCGCGCGGCGGCGCGCCCGGCCAGGCCCGGTGCGTACCGTCAGGGATGGGCCGTCGCGCTCGCCGTCGGTGCCCAGCTCGGTGTCGCGGTCGGCGTCGGCGTCGGCGTCGGCAGGACCAGTTTGAGCAGCGCGCTTGCGATCTGACTCGGGTCGTACAGGCTCTGGTTGGTCAGCACCGCGATCGTGACGCCGGCGGAGGGCAGGTAGCGCACCACGTCGCGCATGCCGAGGTACCGCCCCGCGTGCCCCAGCGCCGTGTACCCGTTGAGCGTCACGCGCTGGATCCCGAGCCCGTACGGGATGGCGGCGTGGAGCCGCACCGTCCGGGTGATGTCAGCCAGCATCTGCGCCTGCATGCCCGGGCGCAGGACCTGGCCGCCCGCCCACGCCCGCATCCAGCGCGCGGCGTCGAGCGCGGTGGCGGCGATCGAGCCGGCCCCGGCCGCCGCGGTCACCACGGATCGGAACGGCATCACGTCGGACGCGGGCGCCACGGGCTTGGCCACCCAGCTTCCGCCGCTCCCCGGGAGCAGGAGGTACGCGAGGGTGCCCGCCTCCCGCGGCGTCTCAGCGGCCTGATAGTAGGCGCTGGAGAGCCCGAGCGGGCTCAGGAGCCGGGTCCGCACCTCCTGCGCCAGCGAGCGGCCCGTGATCGCGGTGACCAGCTGGCCCAGCAGCAGGTAGTTCGTGTTGGAGTAGGCCCAGGTCTTGCCGGGCACGGCGTGCTTCTGGGCCACGAACCCCCACGACGCGCTGGCGGTCCAGGTGGCGCCCGTGTCCTCGAGCAGGGCGTCGTCGATGCCCTTGCCGAGGAAGAAGTCCGGCAGGCCGCTCGTGTGGTCCAGCAGCATCCGCACTGTGATCCGACGGTCGAGCTTGAACGCCGGCAGCAGCGGCGCCACGGACTGGTCGAGCGCGAGCCTGCCCTCCTGCACCAGCTCCAGCACGACCGCCGCGGTGAAGGTCTTGGAGATGGAGGCCAGCGCGAAGGCCGTGCCCGTCGTCATCGGGTCGGCGGTGGCCACGTTGCGGAGGCCGGACGCCCCCACCCACGACCGGCCGTCGTCCCACAGGATCGCCGCCGAGGCGCCGGGGATCGAGTCCGCGGCGCGAGCCCCGTCCAGCACGCCCTGGAGCTGCGTGGCGAGGCTGACCGGGGATGGGCTGGCTGGCGACTCGACCAGGCCGCCCGAACCCGACGCCCTGACACCGGCGCCCGCCGCCGACCCGCCGACCGCGGTGCTGCCCTCCGGCGCCGGCGAGCTCGTCTGGGCCGCGGCGGCTCCGCCCGTCGGCAGCGCGGCGGAGATCGGCCCGGGAGCGAACGGCCCGAGCACCTGCGCGGTGGCGATGACCAGCACGACAATCGCGAGCGCCGCGGCGGCGACGCGGGATCGTCGGACGCGCCCCAACGCAGTGTTGGGCATCATGGTGAGACGATACGCCGCACGGGCGACCACCCGGCCCGGCCTTGCACCCATCAGGAGCCCCATGCCCGACGATCGAAGCGCCGTCACCCTCCTCCGCGAGGTGGGCCTCCTGCCCGACGGCCCCGCCCTGTGGGGCAAGCCCGTCCGCCAATCCGGCCCCGGCGTCTACCTGGTGGAGCTCAAGGAGCCGGTCCCCACCCTGTCAGTGGACCTGGCCGCGATCGGACGGTGGATCGAGCGCGTGCCCGAGCTCCGTCTGGATGGCAGGCGGCCGAGCGGCCGGGAGGTCCACGCGCGGCTCGCCCAGTTCTGGCTGCCGTCGCAGCCGGTGGTGTTCGTCGGGTCGTCCAAGGGCTCGGTTGGGGGCCGCGTCGCCGCCCTCGCCAAGACCGTGCCGGGCGACAGCAAGCCGGCCGGCTCGGGACTGTGGCTGCACCTGCTGCGGGCGCCGGCCGACCTGCGCGTGTGGTGGGCGGCCACGGACGCGCCGGAGGAGTACGAGGACGCGCTGCTGGAGGCGTTCGCGAGTGGCGTGCCGGACGCCGAGCGCGCGGCGTTGCGCGGCACCTCGGCCACCATGCCGTGGGCGGTCTGGCGCTCCCCCTCCGGCGGCCGCAAGGACACCGGCCTGACCGGCATGCTGCTGCCCGAGGCGAAGGCGCCCGCCCCGACGCCCGTCACGCGGATCGTCACCATGCCCACCGCCGATGCCGACGGCGCTCGCGACGAGGCCAAGCGCGGCCGCCGGCCGGCCCCAGGACGAGGGGCGGGCCGCATCGCCTCCGCCGCCGCCTACGCCGCGCAGGGATCGCCGCGCAAGGCAGTCGAGCCCGTCTACGTCTCGCCTGAGGGCCTGGAGCGGCTGGAGAAGGAGCTCGCCGCGCTGATCGCCCAGCGACCGGACGTCGTCAGGCGGATCTCGACCGCGCGCGAGCACGGCGACCTCAAGGAGAACGCCGAGTACCACGCCGCCCGCGAGGAGCAGGGCTTCCTCGAGGGCCGGATCAACTCCCTCCAGGCCAAGCTCAAGGTGGCGCAGGTCGTGGCGCCCACCGAGCGCGGGGTCATCGTGGAGCTCGGCTCGCGGGTGCGGGTGGAGGTTGACGGCGAGGAGGAGCAGTTCACCATCGTCGGGGCGGCCGAGGCGAACATCCGCGAGGGCCGCATGTCGAGCGCCTCGCCCGTGGGCGCCGCCTTGATGAGCCGACGGGTCGGCGATCGCGTGGAGATCATCACGCCCGGTGGCCGGATCGCCTACACGGTCCTCGCGGTGGACTGAGGGCGAGCTCGGACGGGGCGCGGCCTCAGCGGCGGGGCCGGCCGTCGGGGTGGCCTTGCACCGACGGCCGGTCGGGAGCGGGGCCCCGCGTCGGGGCGCCCGGGATCACCGCCTCGATGACCGTCCCGCGCCCCGGCGCGGATTCCACCCGGAGCCACCCCCCGAGCCGCTCTGCACGGACGCGCATCCCGGCCAGGCCGAGGTGGCCCGCCGGAACCGCTTCCGGGTCGAACCCCCGCCCGTCGTCCTCCACGCGGATGTGGATCGCGTCCGCCTGCCAGTCCAGGGCGGCCCGCGCCTGGCACGCGCCGGCGTGCTTCACGACGTTGTGCAAAGCCTCCTGGGCGATTCGGTACAGCGCCTCTTCGATTTCGAGCGCGGGGCGCCGGTCGCCCAGGTCGGCGTCCACCACGACCGGCAGGCCGATGCGGGCGTTCAGCCCGGCGGCGTGGGTCCGAAGGGCGGCAGCGAGGCCGTGCTCCTGGAGGTTGCCCGGCCGGAGCTCGAAGATGAGCGCGCGCGTCTCGGCCAGGGCGTCGCGCTGGAGCTCCCGCAGCTCGGCCAGCTTGCCCGGCACCTGGCCCGGGTCGCGCTCCAACAGCAGCTCCAGGCTGCGCTCCTGGAGCGTCATCGAGAACAGGGCCTGGGTCACCGAGTCGTGCAGCTCGCGCGCCAGGTGCGCCCGCTCCTCGGAGGCGGCGAGGTCCGCGGCCTGGCGCCGCAGATCCGCCTCCAGGCGGTCCAGCTCGCCGATGTCGCGCGCGGCCCCGTGCGCCCCCACGAACCGCCCGTCGGCGAGCATCCCGATGCCGGTCAGCTCCACCAGCCGCTCCGCCCCGTCATCCCCAAGGACGCGGAACCGCGCGCGGTGCGTCTCGGTGGGATGGCGCCGAAGCCACAGGAAGCCCGCGATCGCCGCGGTTCGCGCGTCCGGCGGCGCGAGGTCCGTGAACGGGCGGCCGACGACGTCCTGCGGGCGCCAGCCGATCACCGGCAGCGCCCTGTCCGAGACAAAGGTCAGGCGTCCGGCCGCATCGGTCATCCAGACCAGGTCCGGCGAGGACTCCACGAGGTACCGATAGCGGGCCTCCGAGTCGCGCACCTCGCGCTCGAGGCGCAGCTGGTCGCTCACGTCACGGGCCGAGCCGTGGACCCCCGCGAAGGCGTCGTCGCGGAGGACAGCCGCCGCGGCCACCTCCACCGGCTTGGCGTCGCCGCCCTTGGTCCGGAGATCGAATCGCGCGACAAGCGCCCGGTTCGGCTGCTCGGCGAGCGCTTGGAACCGCAGCCCCTGTGCCCGTCCCCCGCCCGGCGCCAGCACGATGTCACGGAAGTTGGTGCCGACGATCTCGGCCGGTGACCACCCAAGCACGCGCTCCACCGATTCGGACATGAAGGTGAAGGTGCCGTCCGCGTCGCACGTGAACACCAGGTCCGGAAGACTCTCCACGAGGCTGCGGTAGCGCTCCTCGGAATCCTCGAGCCGGCCGAGAAGGTCTGCGCCGGCGAGCGCGAGGGCCGCGTGGTCGGCCAGCGAGCCGAGCAGGACCGCCTGGTCCGGCCCGTACGCCCCCGGCAACGGCGAGAGGACGGCCAGCGCCCCGAACACCGTCCCCTCCCCCACCAGCGGCGCCACTGCCCAGCTGCGCACGGCGCCGTCGCCGTCGCCCGCAACCACGCGCCGCTCCTCGATCGCGACCCGGGCCGCCGCCTCCCCGGCCTCCGACCGCCAGGCGGCGAGGACCGCCGCCTCGACCCCCACCGAGCGCTCGCGGCTGCCGCCGCGGGGGGCGGCCCGAAGGAGCCCGATCATCGCCCCGGCGGGCCCCAGCAGACGGGCGGCCTCGGCCGCCACGTCGTCGAGCACGCGCGCGGGATCGAGGGTGGTGAGCGCCCGTCGCGCCAGGTCCCGCAGCGCCCGCTCCTCCGACGCGCGGCGGGCCATCGCCTCCCGGCCCCGCCCGAGCTCGTCGATGACCCGCGCCCGGACCAGCGCCACCGCGGCCTGGCCGGCGATCGTCTGGAGCAGCGCCACGTCGTCGTCGCCGAAGGCCGCGGGACGCAGCGACCACACGGTGAGCGCCCCGATCGGCCCGCCCGCGCCGAAGAGGGGCACGGCGGCCGCCGCCCGGATCCCCATCGCGCGAACGTAGGCGTCGGGGCCGGGACGGTGGCGGAACCCGGGGTCCGCCAGGTAGTCCTGCGTCACGGCAGGCTGCCGCGCGAGCACCGCCCGCCCGGACAGGCCAACCTCCACGCTGTCGGTCGGGTCACGGGGCCAGGCGCCGCCCACCTCGCGGTCGCGGTCCGTCGCGTAGACGCCCACCAGCGCGGTGCCCGTGTCGTCGAGGAGATCCACGCGGCCGCCATCGCCGCCGACGAGACGGGCAGCCTCGGTGACCACATAGCCCACCACCGACCGCAAGTCGTCCTCGGCGGAGATCCGCGTGCCCAGCTCGCGGAGGGCCCGCTCAACGTCGGCCTGGTGCTTGGTGGCGAGCCGCGCCCGGTCCAGCTCCTCGACGAGGCGGGCGTGGGCGATCTCGAGGGCAGCGTGGTCCGCCAGCGCCCGGACCAGGGCAACCTGCTGCGCGCCGAACGCGTCCGGCCGCCGGTCGAACACCCCGAGCGCGCCGTACACGATGTCGCCAGCCACCAGCGGGGCGACCAGGAACGACCGAAGGCCGGTCTCGTGGGCGAACAGGTCCGACTGCTCCGTGTGCTGGAACCGCGAGTCGGCGAGGTAGTCGCCCGTGACCACGGCGGCCCGCTCGGCAACCGCTCGCCCGAACAGCCCCTGCCCCACGCGCAGGCGGATCCGCCACAGCCAGTGGTCCTGCGCCAGCCGCACCGCGCTCGACTCGGCCGCGAACCGCAGCTCGCCCCCGTCGGCGACCAGGTACACGAGCGCCCCGTCGGCTTCGAGCAGGCGCACGGCCTCCTGCGCCGGGCCGTGCAGCGCGAGCTCCGTGCGCGGCTCGGCACCGAAGGGCCCCGCGCGATCGCTGACCTGGGCGACGCCGAGCGGTTGCACGTCCCGGAGTCTAGATGCCCGGCGCCGCCGGGTCACGCCCCGGCCGGGCCGCAGCGGGGCCATCCGCGCGCGGCCCTCCGCGCGGGACCCGGAGCGTCAGGGCGCCGCCTGCACCTCGGACCACCGGAAGCAGCCCACCATGTGGTCATTCACCAGGCCGGCCGCCTGCATCAGCGCGTAGCAGATCGTGGGTCCCGTGAAGCGGAACCCGCGCGCGCGGAGATCGCGGCTCATGGCGCGCGAGAGGTCCGTCTGGGCCGGGACCTCGCCGGGGGCGCCGAACCGGTTGACGATGGGCGAGCCGCCGACGAACGACCACAGGTGCTCCACGAGCGAGGTCCCGGCCTCGTGGAGGGCGAGCGTCGCCCGCGCGTTGCCGATGGCGGCCTCCACCTTGGCCCGGTTGCGCACGATCCCCGCATCGTCCAGGAGGCGGGCCGCGTCGCGGGGCCCGAACGCCGCCACGGCCGCGGGGTCGAAGCCGGCGAACGCGCGCCGATACCCGTCGCGCCGGTGGAGGATCGTGGCCCACGCGAGGCCCGCCTGGGCGCCCTCGAGGACGAGCAGCTCGAACAGGCGGCGCTCGTCGCGCACGGGAACGCCCCACTCGAGGTCGTGGTAGGCGCGATAGGCCGCGTCGGGCTGGTCGCCCCAGGCACAGCGGGGCCGGCCGTCGGCGTCGCTCATCGGGGAGTCCTGGCGGCGCCCGCCGGTCGCGGGCCCGGGCCGGCGGGCCGCAGCCTGGCGTCCGTCGAGCGGACGAAGTCGGCGATCCGGTCGAGCGCCGCCTCGCGAACCGGCGAGAGGTCGTGGCCAAGGCCCGGGTAGACCACCAGTTCGCCGCGGGGCAGGCGCGCGACGGCGATCCGGAGCAGATCGAGGCGCGCATACGGGTCGGCGTCGCCGGCCAGGAGCAGCACGGGGACCGTGAGGGCCGGCCAGTGCACGGCGCGGGCCAGCGCGGGGTCCGGCCGCCGGGGCGGGTGGAGCGGGTACGACAGCGCGACGACGCCGGCCCACGGGTGCCGCCGCCCCATCGTCCGCGCCCCCTCAGCCACCAGCAAAGTCGCGACGCGGGCGCCCAGCGAGTGCCCGCCGACCACCACGCCGGGCACGTCGGGTGCCTGGGCGGCGAACGGCGCGATCCCGCGCTCTGCTCTGCCGCGCGGCAGCGCGACGGCCCCGGCGGCCAGGCCCCGCGCCCGGAGGCCGTCCACCCAGGGCTGCATGGCAGCGGCGGACCCCCACGCGCCGTGGCCGAGCCAGACCTCCGTCACGGCCGGCGGGCGACCGTGTCGCCGGCCCGCGGGCG
>JAKAMV010000537.1 GCA_021812735.1 Chloroflexota bacterium
TCACCGTCGCACCAGCTGCCCGCCCCGCGCGTGCCGCCGCGATGACGACGTCCATCGGCACCTCGAGCTGGAGGAGCAGCACGCGCGTGCCGGCCCAGTCCCACCCCTCGACATCCGCCGGGCCGAGGGCCGCGTTCGCCCCGGGGATGACCACGATGCGGTTGGCGCCGCTGCGCTCGACGCCCACCACCGCCGTCCCCGTGGGGAGCCCCTTCACGGTGCGCACGCGGGAGACATCCACGCCACGCTCGGAGAGGGAGGAGCGCAGCCATCGTCCGGCCTCGTCATCCCCGACGGTGCCGACCAGCCCGACGTTGCCGCCGAGCGCGGCCACGGCGGCCGCCTGATTGCCGCCCTTGCCCCCGGCGAACCGCGACAGGCTGAGGCCGCTCAGCGTCTCACCGGAATCCGGCCAGCGATCGACGGCGACCACGAGGTCCTGGTTCAGGCTGCCCACGACGACGATTTCGGCCATCGCTCAGGTCGACTCGCGGACCACGAGGCGCGGGGCCACCACGATCTCTGCCGGTGCCGCCGTCGCGTCTGCCATGTGGCGCGCCAGGAGCTCCCACGCCTGGACGCCCATCTGATACGCCGGCTGGAGCACGGTGGTCAGCCGCGGCCGCACCAGGCGAGCCAGCAGCGTGTCGTCGAACCCCACGAGGGCCAGCCGCTCGGGCACCCCCCACCCGCGGTCCTGGCACGCCTGGAGCGCGCCGATCGCGAGCAGGTCGTCGGCCGCGAACAGGGCCGTCACGTCGAGCCCCACCTCGATCCAGCGCAGCATCAGCTCGTAGCCGCTCTCGTAGCTGAAGGCCCCGCGCTCGACCCACCCGCTCTCGGGTTCGACGCCGGCCTCCGCGAGCGCCTCGCGATACCCGGTGAGCCGATCTTCGGCGGAGGCGATCCCCGGCGGGCCGGCCAGGTGGGCGATGCGCCGATGCCCCCGGGCGAGGAGATGCTCCACCGCCAGCCGTGCTCCGAGGCGATGGTCCGTGCTGACGCAGCTCACGTGCCACCCTGGCACCCGCCGATCCAGCAAGACCACCGGGACGTGGCCCACGAGCTCGCGCAACGCGGCCGGGGCACCGGTCGAGGCGATGATCATCCCGTCGACCAGCCGGTCCCGCAGCAGCCCGACGTACTCGGCCTCGCGCTCCGGCACGTTGTCGGCGTTGCCGAAGATCACGGCATACCCGTCCGCGTGCGCGGCGTCTTCCACCCCGCGCGCCAGGGCCGGGAAGAACGGGTTCGACACATCGGGCAGGATCAGACCGGCGGTTCGGAAGTGGCCGGTTGCCAGGGCGCGGGCCACGCCATTGGCCCGGTAGTCGAGCGCCGTGGCGGCCTCGAGGACTCGCGCACGTGTCTCCGGCCGTACCCCAGCGACCTCGTTCAGCACCCGCGAGACCGTGGCCGTGCCGACCCCCGCCCTGGCAGCGACATCCCGGATGGTGGCCAACCCCGACGCCCTCGTCTGACGGAACCGTTTCCATTGGCACGGAAGCGGTTCCATTGTGCAGGTCGTGTCAAGAGTGTGATCGGCCAGTGTGTCAAGAACGGTGGGTACGTCGAGGCTGGGCGTGAGCCCGAAGGAAGGCGGCTGCCAGATACCGCTGCCGGGCGGCAGTGGCGGCCCAGGAGATCCGGCGAGCCGCGATGAGTCCTGCGGCGTCCGGCGGTCGTACGGTCGAACCGTTACCGAGGAGGGCTCCCGATGCGCAAGGTGACCTATTCGATGGGCATCTCGCTGGACGGCTACATCACCGGTCCGGACGGCGACATCACGGCGCCGCTGATCGCGCTGGACGGCGGCGTGGTCGAAGCCGCCGGCGCCCGGTGCTCCGGGAGGTCGATGTACCCGTCGAGGCGAAGGCCCACGATCAGGCGCCCTTCACCTGCTGCCGGGCCCAGGCATAGAGGGCGTCGTAGACCGGCAGTTCGAGGCGGAGCTGCTCTTGGTCGTTGACGCCGAGGTGCATGAAGCCGCGGGCGATCGCTTCCAGGCCCCGCGACTGGGGTGTGATGTCGGCGTCGTCCGAGACATCGGCACCGTGGACGATCTTCGCGACGAGTGCCAGGGCCGGATCGCCCCCGAGGTCGTATTCCTCGATCAGCGTCTCGAACGAGCACTTGCCATCGCGGTGGGTGTACGTGGCTCCCGGCGCGTCGAAACTCGTGGCCCCTTCGCGCTCGGCGTAGGCGAGTACTTCGTCGCGGGGGACGTAGACGATCTCAGCGTCAGCGTCGATGAACTTGCGGATGAGCCAGGGGCAGGCGATCCGGTCAGTGTGGGGGTGTTCCCGGGTGACCCACTGCATGTCGGGTGCTCCTTTCAGGCCGGTTCTCGGCCCAGCAGCAGCGCGCGTTGCTTGAACGCGTAGAGGCCGTCGAATAAGGGCCGCGTAACATCGAGGACGGCCTCATCGTCGAGGGTCATCGAGAGGCCGCGGATGAGCGTGTCGAGTCCCGGCGCCTCGGGCGCGTCGAAGCGCTCGTCGGCCAGGTCCGCCTCGTGGATGATCCGGCCGATCTCGTCGAGGGCGGGATCATGGAGCACATAGCGCCGCAGCACGGGTCTCGAAGGTGCAGTCGCCGGCGTGATGCGAGAGCGGGACACCGCGCATGTCGAAGGCCGTAGCGTCCGCGGGAACCTCGTCTGGGTCATCCACGAAGACGAACTCCGCCCCAGGATCGATGAACCGGCGGATGAGCCAGGCACAGCCCGCCCGATCCACGTGGCAGCCCCGCCTCGTCGCCCACCTCATGCGACGGCCACGAGCGTGTCGCCCAGCGCCTCCACCGCGGCCCGCGCCGGCGCGGCGCTCGGGCCCGGAAAGTAGTCTCGCGCGCCTATCCGTCGCAGCTCGCGGCGGAGGCGGGCCACCGTCCTGCGGCGCCCCGCCTCGGGCGCGTCGGCGCTCGCCGCCGCCTCGTCGATGACGCGGACGTACTCGGCCGCCACGGTTGCCGCCATCTGCGCGGCGAGCGCGCGCTCCTGGGCGTCCGATCCCGGCTCCGCGAGCCAGACCGTCGCTTCACCCCCCTGCTCGACTACCTCCTCGGCGAGCCAGTCCAGTCGCTCCCGGGTGCGCGCGTCGAGCGGCAGGGCGACGACGCCGTCGGCGATCTGGGCCACGCCGAGCCGACGCAGCTGCCGCCAGAGGCTGATCCGTGGCGTCGATGGCTCGCGCGGGAGCCGGTACGACATGAGTACCCAGCGGGATCGTCGGTCCATCACTCGCACTCTACCATCGTCGTGCAACCCCGGTTACACTTATCTCGACGTGCGCTCGCTCGGGCCCGACGGCCGCCTCCTGTTCACCACCCGCTCGGTGCGGATGTTCGGCTACGGCCTCGTGTCGGTCGTGCTGGTCCTCTACCTCGCTGCGCTCGGGCTGCCGGACGTCGCGATCGGCGCGCTGCTCACGCTCACGCTCGCCGGGGACGCGGTCGTCTCGCTCTGGCTCACAACCCACGCCGACCGGGTCGGAAGGCGGCGCGTGCTCCTCGCCGGGGCGCTGCTGATGTGCCTGGCCGGCGTCGGCTTCGCCGGCACGAGCACCTTCGCCGTCCTCGCGATTGCGGCGACGATCGTGGTCATCAGTCCGAGCGGCAACGAGGTCGGGCCCTTCCTCGCGGTCGAGCAGGCGTCGCTCGCCCAGACGATCCCCGATGCGGCCCGGACCCGCGTGTTCGGTTGGTTCAACCTCGCCGGGTCGTTCGCGACCGCCGCCGGGGCACTCACCGGGGGCCTGCTCGCGGGTGCTCTCGTCGGGGCGGGTCGATCACCCCTCGATGCCTACCGCGCCGTGATCGTCGGCTACGCCCTGGTCGGGGTCGTGCTGGCCGCCCTGTTCTCCCGGGTCTCCCCGGCGGTGGAGGTGCGCCACGCCCCGGACGCATCGATCGCCCGCCGGCTCGGGCTCCATCGCTCGCAGCGCACGGTGGCCCGCCTCTCGGCACTCTTCACCATCGACGCGTTCGGCGGCGGGCTCATGATGCAGAGCCTCATCGCCTACTGGTTCCACGTGCGGTTTGGCGCCGCTCCCGCGCTCATCGGCGCGGTCCTGTTCGCGGCCAACCTGTTCGCCGGATTCTCGGCCCTCGCCGCGGCACGGATTGCGGAGCGCATCGGGCTCGTCCGCACGATGGTGTTCACGCACCTGCCCTCGAACGTCCTGCTCATCGCGGTGCCGTTCATGCCGACGCTCCCGCTGGCCGTCCTCGTGCTCCTGGCCCGCTTCTCGATCAGCCAGATGGACGTGCCCACCCGCCAGTCCTACACGATGGCGGTGGTCGAACCCGACGAGCGATCCGCGGCCGCCGGCATCACGGGGATCGCCCGCAGCGTCGGTGCGGCGCTCTCCCCGCTCGCGGCCGCACCCCTCATCGGCAGCGTGGCCCTGGCTGGCCTCCCGTTCGTCATCGCCGGTGGGCTGAAGATCGCCTACGACGGCCTGTTGTACCGGGGCTTTCGGGGGCTTCGGACCCCAGAAGAGGGGAATCTCATGGAGGCGGCACCCAGGCCCTCGGCCGGTTCGGACGGGCGGGGCTGAGGGGATCGACGGCGAGTCTTCGACTACGCGTTGTCCCCGCCGCAAGGACCACCTTCCGGAGGGGCGAGCCAGCCTGGCGCGACGAGCGGAGCCTCAGGTTCTCTGCGCTCATTCCTTTTCGGTGCATAGTCAGCCCAGTTCGGCGTCCAGTCCGGGGCACGCGTGTCGTGCGGATGCCGAGCACTCCCAGGAGGCTGGCCATGTCGACGGTTGAACTGCACGGGGAGATCTACGCGAGCCTGCCAGCGGAGGCTTTCCGATTCCGAACTGCAGAGCTGGCGATCGAAGCCGGACTCAACACGGAGGGCGGCCGTCTGTTCGTTCGCGCGACTCTCGTGCGCGAGAACAGCCCGACCGACTTGGTGGCAGCGCGGGACTCAGCCGCCGCGGAACTGGACCCGCTGCTTCTCGCAGCGTCTCTAGCCCACGGGCGAGCAATCCGTGCAAAGTGGGGCGGCGGCCGCCTTCTGGGTACGTCGGGCGCCAGCACTTTCGGGATCTCGCCAGCTATCTACACCGCAAAGGTCCGGGCGCCGCTTCAGGCGCTGAGCATGTATAGGTCAGGTGGCGATGTGATCGCCTCTCACCAGGAGCTCCGCGCCGCCATCGCTCGCTGGCGCGACTCCTTCGACTACCTCCGGAGCGACAAGGCGGCGTCGATGTCTCTGGTGTACCTCTCCGTGGCGGTCCTGGTGAACCACAGCCAGAGAGACGACACCAAGAGGGAGTGGCTCAAGGCAGCCGGAGCCATCAAGTTCGACCGAGACGACATGGCACAGCTGTACGACAGCCTCCAGTTTGGGCGACACGCGAACCAACCGATTGCGACTCGGAGCCTACAAGCCGCGAAGCGCCAGCCCCTGAGCGCACACGACTGCTGTTTCATGGCGGCCGACTTCATCGACGCCTACCGCAGCAAGATCCTTTGACCTGCTCGCGGAAAGAGGCATTGGCCGATGGGACGCACTTGGCACTAGTACTTACTCGCGTAGAAGAGCGGCAGTGATGGCGCTTGTTCTGCTACGCTGGGCCGATGACGAAAGCCGCCACGCCCATCGTCTTGTCGGAGTCGGAACGAGCGACCCTGGAGGGCTGGCTGCGGGCCGGCTCGACCGAACCGCGGCACGCCGAGCGGGCCCGCATGATCCTCGCTGCCGGGGCGGGGAGCGGGACGCTCGAGATCGCCCGGCAGCTCCGGACCCGGCCGGCCCGGGTGGCCAAGTGGCGCACCCGCTTCGCCCGAGATGGCCTGGCGGGTCTCTCGGACGCGCCACGACCGGGCGCCCGGGTCCGCTATGGGCCTGAGGCCACCCGGCGCATCCTGGCCCTGCTCGATCAAGCGCCCCCCGAGGGCCACGCCACCTGGAGCGGGTCGCTCCTCGCGGCGGCGCTCGGCGATGTCAGCGCGGTGCACGTCTGGCGCGTCCTGGCGCGTCACCGGATCAGCCTGCGTCGGCGGCGCAGCTGGTGCGTGAGCACGGATCCGGCGTTCGTCCAGAAGGCGGCCGACATCGTGGGGCTCTATCTCGACCCACCGGAGAACGCGGTGGTGATCTGCGTCGACGAGAAGCCCAGCATCCAGGCGCTCGAGCGCGCTCAGGGCTGGCTCAGGCTTCCCGACGGGCGCAGCCTCACGGGCTTCGCGCATGAGTACAAGCGCCACGGCACGACCACGCTGTTCGCCGCGCTTGAGGTGGCCACGGGGGTGGTCCAGACCGCGCACCACGCGCGCAAGCGGCGGCGCGAGTTCCTCGACTTCATGAACGAGGTCGTGGCGGCCCACCCCGATACCGAGCTGCACGTGGTGCTGGACAACCTCAGCACCCACAAGCCCAAACATGACCGCTGGCTGGCCCGCCATCGGAACGTCCAGTTCCACTTCACCCCGACCCACGCGTCGTGGCTCAATCAGGTCGAGGTCTGGTTCAGCATCCTCACCCGCCGGGTCCTGACCGGCGCCAGTCACACCTCGCCGCGGGACGTGCGGGCGGCGATCGACCGGTTCGTGGAGGCCTACAACCCGAGCGCCACCCCGTTCGAGTGGACCACCGGCGAGGTGCATCAGGTGGGCCTCAGCCATTCTTACTCTGATCTACGCGAGTAAGTACTAGCGCATTGACGTCAGCACCTCCCGCCGGACTGGAAGGCCAGTTCTTGCAGCACAGGAGTGGCCCCCTTGTCGCACTGCTCCTCTTGACGGCGCACGAGTTCCGCCGAAGCTCCCGCCGGTCCCGCCCGCGCGTCGTGCGGGTGGGGGAGCGAAGGAGCGCGGAGCGATGCTGTGCTTGGCGCCGAGTGGCCGCCTGTATGCGGCGCGCCGGACCTGGAGCTGCGACCACCCGGCATGCGGAAGCGTGGAGCGCGAGGAGGGCCGCGAGGGGGCCTTCGCGGACCTGCCGGACGGCTGGAGCCGCACGCTGGACGGGCGCCATGCCTGCTCGCCGCGCTGCCGGCGATCGCTCGAGCCGCAGGATCAGGCGGCGGGGATCTTCGAGGGGACGCAGGCGGCGGCGTGATCATCGCGGACCGTTGACTTCGCCACCGTCCTGGCA